>NZ_DBHD01000178.1:0-7825 GCF_002296025.1 Microbacterium sp. UBA837 | reverse complement strand
GTCGGATGGGGCGTGGCAGACATTGACGCCGGCCGCATCGGCGGTGTCGTCCATAAGCTGCCGCTCTCGTCCAACCCGCGGGCCAAGATGATGGGAATCTCCGACGGTTTCGTGAAGCTCATCGCCCGCGAGGGCAGCGGCACGGTCGTCGGTGGCGTCATCGTCGGACCCCGTGCCTCCGAACTCATCTACCCGATCGCGATCGCCGTCGAGCGCCGCCTCACGGTCGACCAGGTCTCGCGGGTCTTCGCTGTCTACCCGTCGCTGGCCGGCACGATCACTGACGCCGCCCGGGCGATGCACATCGTCGACCGCGACGAGCCCGAAGAGTAGGCCTGCTCTTCCGTTCGCTCGCGCCTCACCTCTTCGGTCGGGCCTCAGCCCTTCGGTCGCGCCGTCGTGCGGGTGTGCGGTGCTCGGACTCGCAGATAGCCGCGACTGAGCGTTGTGCGTCACCTCTTCGGTCGCGCCCTCGTGCGGGTGTCGGTGCGCCGACCCCGCATGTAGGCGCGACTGAACGTCGTCGTGTTCCGTTCGGTCGCGCCCTGGTGCGGGTCGGCACAGACCGAACCCGCATGTAGGCGCGACCGAACTTTCGACTCAGCTCAGGAGATCGTGAGCAACGGATGCCCGGCTGACACCGTCGTGCCGGGCGTGGCGTTGATCGCGCCGATGACGCCGTCCTTGTGCGCTTGGATCGGCTGCTCCATCTTCATCGCCTCGAGGACGAGAACGAGGTCGCCCTTGACGACCTGCTGACCGTCCTCGACGGCAATCTTCACAACCGTCGCCTGCATCGGCGCCATGACGGCGTCGCCCGAGGCGCCCGACACGGCGCTTGCGGTGTGTGAGCGCCGCGACGGCGGCACGGCGGCGGGGCGCCCGCGGCCGGCAGGGGCTGTCACGACGCGGTCGGGCAAGCTCACCTCCAGGCGCTTCCCGGCGACCTCGACGACCACGGTGTGCCGGGACTCTTCCGCACGGGGCGCGCCGATTTCGCCATCCCACGCCGGGATGTCGTTATCGAACGCGGTTTCGATCCAGCTCGTGTAGACGCCGAACTGACCGTCCTCGGCAGTGAAGGCGGGGTCGCGTACCACCTTGCGGTGGAAGGGCAGGACTGTCGGCATCCCCGCCACCTCGAACTCGTCGAGCGCGCGCCGAGCGCGATCCAGCGCCTCGGCGCGATCACGACCGGTGACAATGATCTTCGCGAGCAGCGAGTCGAAGGCGCCGCTCACTGAATCACCGGCGGTCACGCCCGAGTCGAGGCGGATGCCGGGACCACCGAAGGTCTTGAAAACGTGGATGTCGCCGGGCTGGGGCAGGAAGTTCCGGCCCGGATCCTCGCCGTTGATGCGGAACTCGATGGAGTGGCCGACCGCTTCGGGGTCGTCGTAGCCGAGCGCTTCGCCTTCGGCGAGGCGGAACTGCTCGCGGACGAGATCGATGCCCGTGACCTCCTCCGAGACCGGATGCTCGACCTGCAGACGCGTGTTGACCTCCAGGAACGAGATCGTGCCGTCAGCTCCGATGAGGAACTCGCAGGTGCCGGCGCCGAGGTAACCCACCTCGCGCAGGATCGCCTTCGACGACTCGACGAGGATGCGGTGCTGCTCATCGGAGAGGAACGGTGCGGGTGCTTCCTCCACGAGCTTCTGATGACGCCGCTGCAGCGAGCAGTCGCGGGTCGAGATCACGACGACAGTGCCCTCGGCATCCGCGAGGCACTGGGTCTCGACGTGTCGGGGCCGGTCGAGGTACTTCTCGACGAAGCACTCGCCGCGCCCGAATGCTGCGATCGCCTCCCGCGTCGCGGATTCGAACAGCTCGGCAACCTCGTCGCGAGAGCGGGCGACCTTCAGGCCGCGCCCGCCACCGCCATACGCGGCCTTGATCGCGATCGGCAGCCCATGGGTGTCAACGAACGCGAGAACCTCGTCGGCGCCGGAGACGGGGCCTGGCGTGCCCGGGGCGAGGGGCGCTCCGACCTTTTCGGCGACGTGGCGTGCGGTGACCTTGTCGCCCAGAGCCTCGATGGCTTCCGGTGACGGGCCGATCCAGGTGAGTCCCGCAGCGATCACCGCGCGAGCGAAGTCGGCATTCTCTGCCAGGAACCCGTACCCGGGGTGGACCGCGTCGGCTCCCGAACGCCGCGCGACCGACAGGATCTTGTCGATCGAGAGGTACGTCTCGGCGCTCGTCGAGCCATCGAGCGCGTAGGCCTCGTCAGCGAGACGGACGTGCAGAGCATCGCGATCCTGGTCGGCGTACACCGCCACCGACCCCTTGCCGGCGTCCCGTGCTGCGCGGATGATGCGTACGGCAATCTCGCCGCGGTTCGCAACGAGGACCTTGGCGATGTGAGGCATGGATGTCAGCCTACCGAGGCCCCCAGGCGCGAAATTGGATTGTTTCGACAAGAAAGGCCGATGAACGTGCAGCGAGGTCTACGGATGCTCCGCTGATTCTTCCGAGCGATTCCACAGCTCGGTCCACGCGACTCCGAGCTCTCGAGCCAGTTTTCGCAGCGTCGACAGTGACATCCCGACCACCGTCGAGGGGTCGCCCTCGACGCGGGAGATGAACGGACCGCCGAGGCTGTCGACCGTGAACGCGCCGGCCACGGCCAGCGGTTCGCCGGTAGCGACATAGGCCTCGATCTCGGCATCCGTCACGTCCTCGACGAACGTCACCGAGGCGTGAGCCACCGCATGGGCTTCGACGGGTGTTCGACCCGGGATGACCCGATATACGCTGTGCCCGGAGTGGAGGATGCCGGTGCGGCCCCGCATCGCGTGCCAGCGTTCGGTCGCAATGGCAGGCTCGTGCGGTTTGCCGAGCACGAGCCCGTCGAGCTCAAACATCGAGTCGCCGCCGATGACGAGCCCGTCGAAGTCGGCGTCCTCGAGCGCAAGCCGCGCAACGACATCCAGGGCCTTGCGACGCGCGAGCAGCAGGACATGCTCGTCGGGCGGCAGTGTGCGCCCTTCGGCGGCCTCCACGGCGTGGATCACGGCGTCCTCGTCAACCTCCGGGGCCATGGTCAGCGGCTCGATACCGGCCTGGCGCAGCAACGCGCGCCGGGCGGGGGAGGTGGATGCCAGCAGGACGCGCATCGTTCCACGGTAGCGGGCCATGAGATGCTCGATGCATGACCGGCGACGTGGGACAGATCGTCGACCTCGAGATCACGGATGCCGCTCACGGCGGGGTCTTCGTGGGCAGACTCGACGGTCGGGTGGTGTTCACTGCCGACGCGATTCCGGGCGAACGGGTGCGGGCTCGGCTGACGGATGTCTCGAAGCCGTCGTTCTGGCGGGCCGAGACCGTCGAGGTGACTGACGCATCGCCCCACCGCCAGCGCCACATCTGGCCCGAGGCAGACATCGACCGCGACCCCGCGGATCGCCCCGGCGGCGCGGAGTTCGGTCACATCGATCTCGCCCACCAGCGTGAGATCAAGCGCCACATCCTCGCGACGGCGCTGCAGCGCACCGGCCGCCAGGAGCTTCCCGTCGAGTTCGAGGGACCGCGCGCGGCATCCGTCGGCAACCACGTCGTTGCCGAGCAGCCCGACGGCACGCGGTGGCGGACCCGGGTCTCGCTGCACGTGGACGACGATGGACGCGTAGGTGCCTATGCGGCGCGGAGCCACCGCGTCATCCCGACCGAGACTCTGCCGCTGGCAACCGCGGCAATCGAGCGGGCAGCCGCAGCTCTCGGGCGTCCTGCACCCGGGCGCGTCGACCTCGTCCAGCCCGCTGATGGGCATGTCCGGATTCTCGTGCACCCGAGCACAGACGCGGCTCGGAAGGGACGCGCGGCCCGCCGCAGCAACGACGTCATCGTCGAACACGTCGGTACCCGCCGGTTCCGTGTCGACGCGGGTGGCTTCTGGCAGGTGCACCGGCTCGCGGCATCCACCCTTACGACTGTCGTCGCCGAAGAGCTTGCGGACGCTGTCGACCCGGACGGGTGGCACCTTGACCTGTACGGCGGTGTCGGCCTGTTCGGGGCGCTCTTGGGTGATCTCGCCGGACCCTCGGCGCGCATCACCTCGGTCGAGGGGAACGAGCGGGCCACGGAACACGCCGGAGAGAACCTCGCAGAGTGGGTCGGAGCGCGAGCGGAGACCGCACGGGTGGACCGTTGGGCGCGCGCGTTGCGCCAGAGGATCAGCGACCGCGACCGGGAACGGCTCGCCCGCGGCACGGTCGTGCTCGACCCGCCCCGCACCGGCGCGGGTGCAGCAGTGGTCGACGATCTGGCCGCGCTCGGGCCGGCATCCATCGTCTATGTCGCGTGCGATCCCGTCGCCCTCGCCCGCGACCTCGCGCGCTTCGCCGACCGCGGGTACCGCGCCGGCCGTGTGCGTGGAATCGATCTGTTCCCGCATTCCCACCACATGGAGGCTGTCGCTCTGCTCAGACGCGATGCCGCTCGGTAGAGTGACCCCATGACGCGGGTGGCTCTGATCGATGACCATGAGTCCGTCCGCTTGGGGGTAGAGGCGGCGTGTGTGACAGGCGGGGGTCCCGAGATCGTCTTCTCGGGAAGTACTGTCACCGAGTACGTCCGCTGGCGGCGCGCGACGAGCGCTCCACCGGTTGATGTGGTCGTGCTCGATCTCACCCTGGGCGACGGGACGACAGTACGAGAGAACGTCGGGCGGCTTGTCGCCGACGGCTCCAGCATTCTGGTGCACTCGGTGGCAGACCGGCCATCGGCAGTGCGAGAAGCTCTCGTGGCCGGTGCCATCGGTGTTGTGAGCAAGGCCTCTCCGATCGATGATGTGATCTCGGCTATCCACGCCGTTGCCAACGGCGACCCGCTGAACAACGTCGAGTGGGCAAGCGCCATCGAAGGTGACCGCGAGTTCGCCGACGCGCAACTGTCGGCCAGGGAGCGAGATGTGCTGCGCCTCTATGCCGCCGGATTGCCTTTGAAAGCTGTCGCTGAGCGCCTCGGCATCGCGTACTCGACAGCGAAAGAGAACATTAGCCGCGTGCGGCTCAAGTACGTCGAGGTCGGAAGGTCGGCATCCACGAAGTTCGACCTCATGCGTCGAGCTCTCGAAGACGGCCTCGTCTCGGCCGACGCGTTCGCCGCCGGAGCGTCGGGTCAGAAATGAGCGCCCCGAGCCACCCCCGCGAGCGAGCGCTGGCTGCCGCGTGGGCGCAGATTCCCCTTGCCCACGATCCGACGGCGGGCCTCGGCTCGTTCACGCGGCGGCGGATCGAGCGGATGATCAGCATCGTCCTGGCGGTCGGATCACTTGCCCTCGGCGCCCAAGCGTTCGTGGCGGCGCTGGGCTCGGTGCAGGAACCCGAAGCCTGGCATGTCGCCTTCATGGTCGCCAACTTCGGGTCGCTGGCCGCTCTGCTGGTCACCTATATCGTGGGTCGGAGCATTGCACCGGCCGCCATAACCTTCTGCGCCGTCTTCGTCGCGACGCTCGTCGCCTGGCCCTTCGTGGTGGCGGGACAGGATATTCCGCCGTCCGACCCACCGTGGACGTGGTTCCTCGTCAGCGTGGTCACTGCCTCATCCATCATGTTCCTGCCCTTGGTGTGGCAGATGGCGTGGACCATCTTCGTGCCCGTACTGTTCGGCATCACGCGCTTGGCGCAGGCTGGGTTCGCCGTCGACTTCTGGTGGCCGACGCTGCTGGATGTCTCGTTCGCCATCATCCTGGGCGGCGTCTTCGTGACGCTGGGGTGGATGTTCCGGTCGATCGCCGACAATGTCGACGAGTCTCGCCGCACCGCAGTGGAGACCTACACCGCCGCGGCGGTCACCGAAGCGGCTGAGAACGAGCGCGTCGCTGTCGCCGCCCTCATGCACGACAGTGTTCTGGCGGCCCTCATCGCTTCGGAGCGCGCACAAACGCCTCGGGAGCAGGGCCTTGCCGTGGCGATGGCACAGGAGGCGTTGACTCGCCTCGCGAACGCGGAATCCGATGCGGGGTTGGGTAGCGATGCGCCACGACGCTTCGCAACGCTCGTCGAAGAGGTGGAACGCGGCGCGCGCGGGCTGGGCGTCGACCTCGTCGTGGAGCGCGCGTATAGCCACGATGCTCCCGAGCTTCCGGGTCGCGCCGCTAACGCGCTGATCCTCGCGGCTATGCAGGCGATCGCGAACTCGATCGAGCACGCCGGCGGCATCGGCCTCACGGTTTCGGCCCGCCAGGAGCCCGACACCCAGCGGCTGCACCTCGAGGTGCAGGACCTCGGCGACGGGTTCGATCTCGACACGGTGCCGGATGATCGCCTCGGAATCCGCGGGTCGATCATTGCTCGTGTCGCGGCCGTGGGAGGCACGGTCCACATCACCTCCGACTCGAACGGGACGCTCGTGCGCCTGACGTGGCAGGGGGCGCGCGCATGATCAGTGTCCGTCGCCTGCTCATCGGCTTGGCCTTCGCGTTCACGGCCTACCTTGCCGTGCGCGGCCTATGGTGGACCGGCCCGTTCACCGAGCCCCTGGTGCTTGTCGCCGCCGTCGCCCTCTACGTCGTGACCACCGGTGTGGCACTGCTGTGGGGCAACCGGGACCCCGAAGACGACGACGTCACCCCGGACGCGCCAGGATTGGCGCCGCGCGCGTCGTCCGATCGGATGCCGCTCGCGGCCGCTCTGATGGCGTTGGGTACCACGGTCGTCGTCCCCAACGCGCTGTCGCTCGCTGTGCCGCGCGAGGCAATCGAGGAGCCCTACGTCGTCTGGTATCTCGGCGGCATCGGCGCGCTGATGGTCATCGTCATGGTGAGGCGTCGCCCGATCTTCGCCTGGGTGGGTATCGGCATGCTGGCCGCCATCTCATGGTTCTGGCTCGGCATCCTCGACGCGCTCGAGAAGGGGCTTGTCGGCTCGATCCTCTGGGTCGGGCTGGCCCAGCTCCTCGTGATGCTCACCGACCGCGCGGCCAAAGACACCGCGAAGCTCGTGGAGCTGCAGCGGGCGGCATCGGCGTGGCAGGCGGCCCACACCGTGCGTCAGCGCGAGCGCCGCGTTCAGATTCAGCGCGCACTCTCGGTGGCGGGCCCGGTGCTCGCGCGAACGATCGCGCAGGGTGGCGCGCTGACCCCCGACGAACGCGTCGAGGCGCGACTTGCCGAGGGCAGTCTGCGCGATGAACTCCGCGGCGCCCGCCTGCTCGATGACGCTGTGCGTCACGAACTTGAGGCGGCGCGTCGCCGGGGCGCGACAGTCACGGTTCTCGACGAGGGCGGGCTGGAAGGGGTCGATCCCGAGAGCCTGGCGAGCATCCGCGAGCGCCTCGTCGCTGCTCTGCGATCGGCGCGGTCGGATCGGCTCTACATTCGCACATCGCCCCACGAGAGCGTCGCGGTCACCGTTGTCGGTCGCTCGGACGCCGGCCGCGGGCTCAGTGACGAAGACACCGTCGACCTGTGGACCGAGATCACCCGGTTCCCTGCGGAGCCCGACATCCGGGCGTGACAACCACGTGAAAAGGATGGTGGGGGTGGACAGATAGTCCACCCCCACCTGTGCGGACGGTTACCCGAAAACCGGCCGCGTGGCCGAACCTGGGCCGCGTCACACGAGAGGTGACGGCGGTTCAGCCGAACGCTACTGCGTTCCAGCTGTTCCAGTCTTGCCGAGTCGCAACGATTCGTCTGTAGGTATTTTGGGGGACAAAATTGGCCTGCTCTAGGACCAGGCCAATTTCATCGGCGCGGTCAGCAGGGGGTGCGATTCCAGCCCAGTTCGCGCCGCAGCGGTTCCCGCAGCGCACGCTGCGACAGTGCCCAGGCCGACCGCCGGGGTTCGTCGGCTACCGCCTCGGCGTGCTCGGTGAC
>NZ_DBHD01000214.1:0-5557 GCF_002296025.1 Microbacterium sp. UBA837 | reverse complement strand
CAGCTGACGCGGTTGCGCTTCCCCGAGCGCGCCATCCCCTCGGGACTGAAGTCGACGTTCCAGAAGATGGGCGAGCTGGATGTCGAGGCTGCCCGGAAGCTGACGCAGCTTCTGGACACCGAGGACCTCGCTCTCGCCGACCAGATCCGTGACATCGATGACCAGGTCGACGATCTGCACGTGAGCGTCTTCGAGAAGGTCCTCAGCGACAGCTGGTCGGGCGAGCCCGCGCAGACGGTGGATGCCACCCTCGCGAGCCGCTACCACGAGCGCTTCGTCGACCACGCCGTCTCGGTCGCCAAGAAGGTGCAGTACCTGGCAGAAGGCGGCGAGTTCTACGCGAGCGATGGGACAGCCACGGGAGAGTAACTCTCCCCCTCCAGCTCACGAGAAGAGCGGATGCCTCACGCGAGGCATCCGCTCTTCTCGTGAGATTCGGGTCTCGGCTTACTTCTTGCCCTGAGCAGCCACGGCGGCGGCACCAGCAGCAGCGGCCTCGGGGTCCAGGTACTCGGCGGGACCGAGCGGGACGAGGTTCTCGTCAAGCTTGTAGACCAGCGGGATGCCGGTCGGGATGTTGAGCTCGGCGATGTCGGCGTCACTGATGCCGTCGAGGTGCTTCACGAGGCCCCGCAACGAGTTCCCGTGCGCGGTCACGAGCACCGTCTTGCCGGCGCGCAGGTCAGCGGCGATGTCGCTCTCCCAGTACGGCATCATGCGATCGATGACGAGCTTGAGGGACTCCGTGCGGGGCACATCGCCGTCGATCCCGGCGTAGCGAGGATCGTGGACCTGGCTGAACTCGCTGTCATCATCCAGCGGCGGCGGCGGCACGTCGAACGAGCGGCGCCACAGCATGAACTGCTCGGGGCCGAACTCCTCGAGGGTCTGTGCCTTGTCCTTGCCCTGCAGCGCGCCGTAGTGGCGTTCGTTGAGTCGCCAGGTGCGCTTGACCGGGATCCAGAGGCGGTCGGCGGCATCCAGCGCGATGTTGGCGGTCTGGATCGCGCGGCTGAGCAGCGACGTGTGCAGAACGTCGGGAAGGATGCCCTGCGCGGCCATCAACTCCCCGCCCCGGCGGGCCTCGGCCTGCCCCTGCTCGGTGAGCCGCACATCGACCCATCCGGTGAAGAGATTCAGCTCGTTCCACTCGCTCTGGCCGTGTCGGAGAAGGATCAACGTATATGGCTCGGTCATGGCCCTCATGATATCCGGGCCAGGTGTCCGACAGATGGCGCGGTGGGCCGTGAAAGCCCTCGCGCGCACGGGCTCGGACGCGCGCGCACCGCTGGCATCATTGGGGGCGTGTCCTCTGCTCCTTCCGCGCCGACCGGGCGCCCCACGCGGGGCACGACAGGCACGAACCGGTTGCGCCGCGTCGACCGGTGGATAGCGCGGCATCCCGTGCTCCGTCGCGCATCCGACCCTCTGATTGTCGACCTCGGGTACGGCGCCACCGGCATCACGACCCTCGAGTTGGCTGCGCGCTTGTCGCCGGTGAGGCCCGACATCGACGTGTTGGGCCTGGAGATCGACCCCGAGCGGGTCGAGCGAGCACGCGAGCAGTTGCGAGCGGTCCGCGCGGGCCTCACGAGTTTTGACCCTGATACCCGGGTCTCGTTCGCGCGAGGGGGTTTCGAGATCCCGACGCCCCGGCGTCCGATCGTCATCCGCGCCCTGAACGTCCTGCGCCAGTACGACGAGTCCGAGGTCGCGGCGGCGTGGTCGCTCATGGCCGGTCGCCTGGCGCCAGACGGATTGCTGGTCGAAGGGACCTGCGATGAGATCGGGCGCGTCATGACCTGGGTCGTCATCGGGCCGGATGCCGCACCTCGCTCCCTCACGGTGTCGCTGCGGCTGGCGGGACTCGATTCACCGGCGATCGCCGCCGAGCGTCTCCCGAAGGCACTCATCCACCGGAACGTCCCCGGTGAGCGGATCCACACTTTCCTCGCCGATCTCACGCGCGAGTGGGAGCGGGCCGCACCGCTGTCGACGTTCTCGCCCGTGCAGCGCTGGCGCGCAAGCTTGCAGGCGATGCTCGACGCGGGCTGGCCGCTTGTCGGACGTCATCGGTGGCGGCTGGGCGAAGTCACCGTCCCGTGGGCATCGGTCTCGCCGCGCTGAGCCCACCGGGCGAATCAGATGCGTGGGACGGCGTGCGCGGCGTCCTCACCCGACATGCCCGCGGCGGTGAGCAAATCCACGGCAAGGGGCCGAAGCGCCGCAACGAGGTTCTGATCCCCCAGCGTCGAATCGGGAAGCACCACGGCAGGATCCAGCCGCACCGCGACAGCGCGGAGTGCCTCACGGGCTACCGGCTCCAGCGAAATGTCACGCAACGACTGGGCGATGAGATCTGCCCCGCGGCCGAGGTCGGCCAACAGATCGGCAGCGACGGGGCGAGGCTGCCGATCATCGACGAGGTACACCGTGCGCCGAGCGATCACCCGAAGGTTGCGGCAGGCGAAGTCCATCGCCTGCCAGATGCGCTGGTGGCGCGCGATCTCATGCCGCTGCGAGCGCAGGAACGGCGAGATCCGGGCGATCCCCATGCCCGATTCGAGCGTCAGCCGCCAGTCGTCGATGTCGGCCTGCAGGGCCCGGGCCTTCTCGAGCCCCCGCTGCGCACGGACGCGGTCGCCCCGTCGCAGGGCCCTGATGATCGTGTCGGTCGCGCTCTGGAAGCGCGTGAACAACACCTCACCGGAGGCGACCTCGGTGCGTTGCGGGCTGCGCGGGATCAACGCCGTCACGAGCAGCGCCGCGATTCCACCGACGACTCCGTCGATAAGGCGCAGCATCGGGGAGCTCGTCGGGATGATCATGACGATAAGCGACTGAATCGCCGCAGCTATCGCAAACCCCGGTTGGGGTGAGAGGAAGCGTGCGACGGCGAGGGTTGCGGCAAGTGCGAGGCCCAGCTGCCACCAGCCGGAGCCGGCGACCAGGAGCAGCACCTCGGCCACAAGGATGCCGATGATCATGCCGATAACGGTCTCGAGCACGCGACGCGGCCGAGCGTCTCGGACGAGCCCGAGGCTCGAAACTGTCACCGTCGCGGCAAGCAGTGGCGCCGGGTGTCCGAGGACATATGTGGCGAAGGCATACGCTCCCGTTGCCGCGACGACGATCTGGACGATGGCGACGGATGACGCACGCAACCGCATCCATCCCGGCCGCGGGCTGAACCTACTCCACCAGCGCACCCGAATCGGGAGGGTCAGGGGCGCCGTCTCGTCGGGTGCCGCCGGGCGTGGCGAGCCCGGGTCTTGCGCCGCGCTCACGACCCGGACGGCGCCGCGGCGCTCGCGCGCCGGGAGAGCCGAGGCAGCCGAGGCACGGATGCTGCAGCACCGGCCTCGGGCGGGACGATCGTCTCGAGCCGGGCGGAGACAGCGCCCTCCGCCGTCTCGACCGTCGCGTCGCCGTCGGGAGTCGTGCGTCTCACGAGAGCCAGTCCGATGGGTCCGTCATCCATGTGGAGGGCGACGGAGGTGAGGACACCCACCTCGCTACCCGCGACGCGAACCTCGGACCCCGGCGGCGGCAGGATGCTGTCGGCACCGTCGAGGTGCACCGCCACGAGGCGCCGGGGAGGGTGACCGAGGTTGTGGACCTTGGCGACAGTCTCTTGGCCGCGGTAGCACCCTTTGCTCAGGTGCACGGATGTTCGCAGCCAGTCGAGCTCGTGCGGAAGGGAACGTTCGTCGACCTCGCGCGCCCAGCTCGGGCGCCACGCGGCAATGCGCAGCGCCTCGACGGCGAGTAGGCCGGCCAGCGTCACCTCGCCCGCCGCCGCAGCATCCGCGATCCGGTCGCGCTCGGAAGCCTCGACGATGATCTCGGCCCACTCCCGCGCCTGCCCCGGATGCTCACCCACCGCGTACCCGTACCCGCCGGCCGTGAGGCCCGGCCACGGGTCGAGCCACACCAGCGGAACGCCCGCGGGCGAGAACGCTGCGAGCCCGGCCGCGTCGGGTGAGGCCGCGCCGACGACGGCTACCTCATCGACGAGCCGGATCTCGACCCGCATCCGGAACCGCATCTTCGTCAGCCAGGCCACCAGCGGTTCGGCATCCGCGGAGTCGACCAGGAGCCAGGCGGTCTCGCCATCGTCGATGATTCCGGCGGCATGCTCGATGTGGCCGTTCGGATCCAGAATGAGCAGCTCGCTGCTTTCTCCCGGTACGAGCCCGGCCACAGCCTGCGACGTGATCGAGTCGAGCCACGCGAGCCGGTCGGGTCCGGTCACGCTGACCGCTGAGCGATTCTCGAGCGGAGCGACAGCGTCACCTCGCACCAGTCGGCGCTGCTCGACGAGGGGGTTACCGACGTGCATCAGGATGCCGTCGTCGACCACAGCACCCGGGACCCGCTCGAACGCGGATGCCATCAGTCGACCTTCGCGAGCCGCGCTGAGGCGTGCGAAGCGAGCGCACCGCCGAGCGCCGCGATATCCCAGGCCCACAGGAGGTGGGCGTCGACCAGCCCGTACATCCGGGTCGCTGCGGAGTACGACTTCGCCGATGCGGTGCGGATAACGGCATCCGTGGCGATGTCGATGCGGGGGCCGCGGATCTGCCCGAGGTAGAGCTCGCACACGCCGTCGGAGTGCACGAGCGAAACCTCGATCTCGAATCCTCCCTCGGGGGTCCGAAGGGCCTCGACATCGTCGACTGTCAGTGGCGAACCTGTGGCGGCTGCCGGGAGAAGGCCGGGGCCGGGAACGGCGTCGGTCGCGGGAATCGCCAACCGCCAGTATCCGGTCTCGCTCACCAGGGCTGTCCGCGGCCCGGCAGGATCGTCGGCATCCAGCAGCCACGCCTGAGCCGAGTAGTTGAGGTGGCCGCCTCCGTCGTGGCTGAAACTCACCCGGTGATGGAACTCACCGGTGAAGTGCGTGCCGTCGGTGTCGTAGTCGATGACACCGGTGCCCTCCCATACGCCGACCAGCCACGACAGTGGCGCAAGCTCGGCGGGGAGGTCGGTGGGAAGATCGATCACGGCGCGTCAGCGCTGGCCGCGGTACAGATTCTTCACGACGACACCCGAGACGAACACGATCGCGAGCGACGCGAGCGCAAGAAGGCCCACGAAGAAGAGTTCGAGCGCTACCAGGTCCATAGACCCAGTCTATCCCGGTTTCGCCGCGCCCGACCGGACTGCGCTCCAGACACGTCAGACACGCAACATGCGTCGGGACACCGCGCGTGACGGAGTGTCTCACGCAGGCTCGGGTGTCTCGGTCTCAGCCCCCGCTATCGCGGCACGATCGAGGCGAGCCCGAAGCCGAGGCTGATCACACCGAGCACGATCGCCGCACCGAGGGTGCTCAGCGCGACGCGCTCGACGAAGGCCTGAGATCGCCCGTAGGCCAGCTGCACCGCGAAAGCCAACACGACACACAACCCGAGAGCTACGCCGAGCCAGGCGATCCGCCACTCGGCAGGCACGAAGAAGCCGATGATCGCGCCGGCGACAGCGGCGGCCACCCAGACAGTGACGATCCCGCCGAAGGCACGGCGTGGAGCAAGCGGTGGCAGGTCCATCGCCC
>NZ_DBHD01000202.1:0-40062 GCF_002296025.1 Microbacterium sp. UBA837 | reverse complement strand
GCCGCGCGCGGCGCCGTGGCATCCTCGCTCTCCGCCCCGAAGCGGCCTCCCGCGCCCGCCCAGCGCGCGCCGCGGCCCTCAGGAGCGAGGCCGGATGCCGATAGAGCGCAGTTCACGGAAGTCTCGGGGCTCACCGACTGGACGATCTCCGAGCTTCCGTCCGTCGTCGACACGCGCGTTGCCGGCGGCGTGGTGCGCGGCTATCCGGTCCTCGTCGACGAGGGAGAGAGCGTCGCGCTGCGGATCGACGCCACTCCGGAGGCCGCCGCGCGAGCCACCCATGCGGGTCTTCGTCGCCTGCTGCTGCTGGCGGCCCCCTCCCCCGCCGCGTACGTGCTCGACCACCTCACCGCCGCAGAGAAGCTCGCGCTCGCGGCATCCCCGTACTCGTCGGCGCGCTCCCTTGTCGAGGACTGCCGGGTCGCCGTGGCAGACGCGGTCCTCGCGCGCTTTCCCGACCCGATCCGCACCCGCGCCCAGTTCGAGGCAGCGCGGGATGCGTTCTCGGCCGACGTGACTGACGCGCTGTTCTCGGCAGTTTCGCTGACTGCCCGCATCCTGACCGCGGCGCGCGACGTCGAGCGGGGCCTGCGAAACCTCAACGCCATGACGCTGCTGGCAGCGCTCACCGACGTTCGCGGACAGCTGTCGGGACTTGTCTATCCCGGGTTCGTCTCGGCGGTAGGACTGGAGCGCCTCGCACACTATCCGAGGTATCTCGCGGCCCTGCTCACCCGCACCGCCGCGCTCGCCGACAACCCCGGTCGTGATCGCCAGCGCCTGACCGAGTACGAGCGTGCCGCGGCGATCTATCGGGACTCCGGCGGCACGATTCCCCTGGCCGCAGACGCGTCACCGAACCTCGTGCACGGACGCTGGCTGCTCGAGGAGTACCGCGTAAGCCTGTTCGCGCAGAGCCTCGGAACCGCCGAGCCGGTGTCGCTGCAGCGGTTGACGAAGGCCCTCTCCGGCTCCTGATCGCTGGCAGCCCGCCGGTCCGTCACACAGCGACACACAGCGAAGGGGCCAGCGGCTACGCGTGCCACCATGAGAATGTGAGCACTCCTGCGCCTGACCCCACCGCGTCCTTCGCGACCGCCCAGGTTCAGGCCGGCTATGTGCCGGGTACCGCGCAGAACACGGCGGTCGTGCCGATCTACCAGTCCAACGGGTACGAGTTCCCCTCCCTGGCGCAGGCGCGCGACGTCTTTGCGCTTCGCAGTCTCGGGAACGTCTACAGCCGCAACGCGAACCCCACCCAGGCGGTGTTCGAGCAGCGCATCGCTGCCCTTGAGGGTGGGCGGGCCGCTGTCGCGGTGTCGTCCGGCCAGGCGGCTGCGGCCGCGGCGATCCTCGCGCTGGCCTCAGCCGGCGACCACGTGGTAGCTGCCCGCCAGCTCTATGGCGGCACGGTCGATCTGCTCTCGGACTCGCTCGGGAGCCTCGGGATCGAGGTCACCTACGTCGATCAGGACGACACTGACGCGTGGCGCGATGCGGTGCGCCCGAGCACGCGGGCCTTCTTCGCCGAGACGATCACCAATCCCCTGGCGACCGTGCTCGACATCCGTGCCATCGCCGATGTCGCCCACGCCGCGGGCGTGCCGCTCGTCGTCGACAACACTGTCGCCTCTCCGTACCTCGTGCGTCCCGGTGAGCACGGAGCCGACATCGTCATCCATTCCGCCACGAAGTACATCGGCGGGCACGGCGTTGCCCTCGGTGGCGTGGTGGTCGATATCGGATCGTTCGATTTCGGTGCCGATCCCGAGCGGTGGCCCCAGTTCACGACGCCGTATCCCCGGTTCGGCGACCTCGTGCTGTGGGACCGTTTCGGCGAGCAGGGCCTTGCCCTTGTCGTCTACATCAAGACCCGGTTCGTGCACGATTTCGGAACTACCCTGCCCGCGTGGTCGTCGTTCCAGCTCCTGCAAGGGCTCGAGACTCTCGACCTGCGGATGCAGCGTCATTCCGCGAGCGCGCTCGCTGTCGCCCGGTTCCTCGAGCAGCATCCTGCCGTCGAGAAGGTGTGGCATCCGGGCCTCGCGTCGAGCCCGTGGCACGCGACGGCACAGCACTACTTGCCGCGCGGAGCGTCATCGGTGTTCTCGTTCGATCTCGCCAGCACCGGCGACGTGGATGCCGATGACCGCCGCGGCGAGCAGGTCATCGACGCTCTGCGCGTCATCCGGCTCGTGGCGAATATCGGGGATGCCCGCAGCATGGTGAACCACCCGGCATCCATGACCCATCTTCACCTCACCGGTGACCAGCTGCGCGAGGCCGGCATCTCGCCGCGGACGATCCGCCTCTCGATCGGGCTCGAGGACGAGGCAGATCTCATCGCAGACCTGGCGCAAGCGCTGGCCTAGCTGAACGGGGCTACGACGCTTCGATGAGAGCGCGGTAGAACCCGATCCCGCGGAGCCACACCTCCACCCGGATCCGCTCGTTGTGCGAGTGCAACGCATCACGCTCGGAGCGGGTCAGGTGAAACGGCGTGAACCGGTACACGTGGTCGCTGATCGCCGTGAACCAGCGGCTGTCGCTGGCTCCCAGCTGCACGTAGGGCGTCGGGACGATGTCGCCGCCGAGTGTCGAGACGACCGCGCCGGCGATCCGTCGCCACGGCTCTCCTCGCCAGGGCGAGACCGGTGACGGGTTGGATGCGTGACGGATCTCGAGCTCGACCTTCTCGTCGGCCACCGCCCGACGAACGTGCGCCGTCGCGCTGTCGATGGTGTCGCCGGTGAGCAGGCGGATGTTGACCGAGGCCTTCGCCGTCGTTGCCAGGACGTTTTCGCCGGGTGCGCCGCTGAGTTCGGTGACGACAGCGGTGGTGCGCACCATCGCGTTGGTCTCGGGTCCGCCGAGGGTGAAGGCGCCGGCAAGCAGCGGGCCCGTAATCTCACCGCGTCGGAACAGGGTCCGAAGCGGTTCGGGAGCGTGGGGCGAGAGCGTGGCGAGCATGGCCCGCACGGGAGGCGCGAGCCTGGTCGGAAACGGCTTGCGCCGCAGCCGGTCGATAGCTCGCGCCAGCCGGGCGGTGGCGGGCATCGCGGGCGGCGTGGATGCGTGGCCGCCCTGTTCGCGGACGGTCATAACGAGCGTCATCACGCCGCGTTCTGCGACACCGATCATCGCGGTGGGCACGTCGACGCCGGGGATGATGCCCTCGACGACGGCGCCGCCCTCATCGAGCACGAGTCCCGGATGGATGCCGCGCTCCTCCAGGTGCGCGACGATTCCCCGCGCCCCGTCTCCCGCCGTCTCTTCGTTGTGACCGAACGACAGGTAGATGTCGCGTGCCGGCGTGAAGCCTTCGGCGACGAGGGTCTCGACGGCTTCGAAGATCGCGACAAGCGATCCTTTGTCGTCGATCGCGCCGCGGGCGTGGAGTTCGGCATCCTCGCCCTCACCCACGATCTCGGCGCCGAACGGCGGATGCTGCCACTCCGCCTCGACCACGGGCACGACATCCATGTGGGCCATGAGCACGAGCGGATCTTCGGATGAGGCGCCCGGCCACCGGTACAGCAGTGAGTGGCGGGCGATCACGTCGCGCTCGAGGCGCTCATGGGTCTTCGGGTACAGGCGCTCCAGGGCGCTGTGGAACTCGTCGAACACCGACGCATCCATCCGCGACTCGTCGGCGTACGACACGGTAGGGATGGATAGGAGTTCTCGGAAGCGATCCAATGGAGTGCTCATGCTTCGAGGCTACTCGCGGCACTGCGCGGGCGGACTACGCTCGAACCATGACTGGACTGCGATGGGGAATCCTGGCGACCGGCGGTATCGCACACGCCTTTACGAGCGACCTGCGGACGGCCGGGCTGACGGTGTCGGCGGTGGGGTCTCGGCGCCCGGATGCTTCGCAGGCGTTCGCTGACCAGTTCGCGATTCCGCACGCGCACGGATCGTACGAGGAGCTCGTCGCCGATCCCGACGTCGACATCGTCTACATCGCAACGCCGCATCCGATGCACGCCGACAATGCTGTGCTCGCGCTCGAAGCGGGCAAGCACGTACTGATCGAGAAGCCGTTCACGTTGACCGGCCCCGAGGCCGAACGTGTGCGCGAGGTCGCACGCGCTCAGGGGCTGCTCGCCATGGAGGCGATGTGGACGCGGTACCTCCCGCACATGGTGAGGATTCGCGAGATCATCGCCGCAGGAACGCTGGGCGAGATCCGCACCGTTTTCGCCGACCACACCCAGCGGATCTCATCCGACCCGAGCCACCGCCTGAACGCGCTGGAACTCGGCGGCGGGTCGCTTCTTGACCTCGGAATCTATCCGGTCTCGTTCGCCTGCGATGTGCTCGGGAAGCCGGAGACGGTGACCGCTCGCGGCCGCCTCGGTGACACGGGCGCGGATGCCGAGGTAGCGACGATCTTCACTCACGCCGGCGGCGCGGTCTCAACCTCGATCTCGACCTCGCGCGCTGTCGGACCCAATACCGCTCATGTGCTGGGCACTGACGCGCGGATCGACATCGACCGCGTCTGGTACACGCCCACGTCGTTCCGCGTCGTTGCACCCGACGGAGAGGTTCTCGAGGAGTACCAGAGCGATGTGGAGGGCCGGGGGATGCAGTACCAGGCGCTCGCCGCGGAACGGCTGCTCGCCGAGGGTAAGACCGACAGCGACCTGCTTCCGCTGGACGAATCGGTTGCCATCATGCACGTCCTCGACGAACTGCGCGCTCAGCTGGGCGTGCGCTACCCCGGCGAGTAAGCCCGCTCAGGTCTCGACTCAGGCGGGTCCACCCGGAAGACAGGAAGTCGGCGCTCCGGTGCAACTGTGTACTGGCGACCGCTCGGCGAGATCCACAGCAGCGACCCGTCTCCGGTCTGGATGACGCGCCACCCGCCATGGTGCTTGATCGTATGGTGCCCCTGACAGAGCGGGGCGGTATTCACAACTGAGGTCTCACCGCCGTCTTCCCACGCGAGGGAGTGGTCGATCTGACATCGGGAGGCGGGAACCCCACACCCCGGCGCCATGCATCTCTCAGCGCGCCACTTCGTCAGCGCCACCATGTCTGGCGGTGGTCGGTACCGGGTTCTACCGACCGACAGGACGACCCCCGTTTCCGGATGTGTCAGTACCCGGATCCATGACGTCGCGGTTCCCGCAAGCTCTCGTGCTCTCTCGATCGGGATGGGACCAACGCCTTCCACGATCGCGGGCTCATGAGGACCGTCGCCATCCGCACCGAGGAGGGCGAGCGCGGGTACCGTCACGACAACCGTCGGGCGGATGCCCTGCACGTCCTTCGGGTGAGCAGGCACAACGCCGTCGAGCAGAAGATCGCACAGGATGTCGGCACGGATCTCGTCCAGCGTGCGGTCGTCGTGCTGAGAGCCGCGGCCCTCGCCCTTGACCTGCGCGGCGAGCAACGCTTTGCCCTGTGCGGTCATTCGTCCGTGGATCGCGTGAGCTTCGACCGACGGCAGCAGCGCGTGCAGCCACGACATCCCGTCGGCCTCCGGCTCGACGAAGATCCGCCGACGCCGGACGGCGTGCTCGTGACGCGCCGACAGCGTGGGCGCCAGTTCCTTATCGATGAGGCGTCGAAGTGCCCGGCGGAACGGACCGATCGCGAGGGTTTCTGCGAGGTCTCGCACCTTCTCGACAAGCCGCGCTGCAACCTCAGGTTCGAGGGGCGCAAGTTCATCCACGATGATCGTCGCGTGCCGCTCGGTCATGCCCGCGTGGGCGAGCGAATTCCAGACCGTCGGATACCGGTGCACGAGCGCCTCAGCACGGTACATCAGCATCCCGGCCTGGTTCTCGGTGATCCGGAGGGCTGCGGCGAGCTCAAGCCGCACCGAGCGCTCGATCAACTCCCGCGCTCCTCCGCCGTAGCGCGTGACGTCATCGAGCGCCTCGAGCCGGAGCTGCTCGATGCGAGCCAGCCGCTGCGCCGCGAACACTGCCTCCATCGTCGCGACCTCAAGCACGAGTTCCACAGCGTCGGGCTGCGCCGGCACCCATCCGACTACCTCGTCGTGCTCGCAGTACTCACCGTCGTAGACGAAGTCCTCGTCGGGGTCTGCGGTGCGCGGTGAGGTCCAGGACGCGGCATCCGTCCCACGGGCTTTCCCGCCCGGGTCGGTGATGCCGAAATCATCCATACCCCGACACTACGAGGGGGTTCCGACATCGCTTCTCTGCGGTGCCCGGTGCCAGGCCGGATGCCGTCAGCGGCGCGTCGACCACCAGGCCCACGCGACGAGCACGGGCTGGAAAAACAGTCGAACGAGGCGCTTCCTATCGGTATCGAGGCCGAAGCCATCGCGCTTCTCGACGTACTGCGAGATGTTGCCGGGGAAGATCGCGATGAAGAATGCCGCCAGGATCGCGCCGACGCGGCGCCGCTCCTTGGGCAGCGCGACAAGCGCCGTGCCGAGCATGATCTCGACAACTCCGGATGCCACCACAATCGCATCCTCGTCGAGCGGTGAGAGCTCGGCAGCCCAGGGAGGCACCTGCGCCTGAAACTCCTTGCGGGCCACCGTGAGATGCGTCACCCCCGCGAGCACCATCGCCCCGGCCAGCATCCACCTCAGTACTGTTCGCATGCGCCCAGCCAAACCTCCCGAACCGGCAAAGTCAACGTCGTCGACGGACGCTCAGCCGAGGCCGGCGCGGGTCGTTACCGCTGGGGAGACAGGGCGACGGCGAGCGCCCAGACCACCAGCAGCGGCTGCAGCAAGAGCCGCACAAAGCGGCGGGTATCCGTGTCGAGCAGCGGCGCAGACCGACCCGTCTGCCACTGGTGCACGTTGCCCGGGAACACCGCGATGAAGAACACTGCGACGGCTGCGCCGAGTCGCGTGCGCTCGCGCGGCAGCGCAACCAGGCCCGCGCCGAGCATGATCTCGACGGCGCCGGAGCCGACGACGACCGCATCCTTGTCGGTATGCAGCATCCGTGTCGCCCAGTCCGGCACCACGATGCGGTAGCCTCGTCTCCCCCACGTCAGATGTGAGACCCCCGCCGCTACCAGGAGGGCGGCGAGGAGCCAGCGAAGCACCCTCATGCCGTGCGGCGGCCCGCAGCCGGGTGAACCTCGACGGGTTCCTCGTGCAGGCCACGCAGGGCCTGCGACAACTCTGGCGCACCCTTCGACAGTTCACGGTCGAGAGCACGCAGCCGCTTTTCGGCTTCGGTCAGGGCCCAGTCGCCCTTCTCTGTGACGCGCAGCTCGGACGCCGAACCGGCGTGAGCTGTCGAATCGTGCACGAATCCTTCGTCGACGAGGGTGCGCACGGCAGTGTGCGCGGTCTGGACGGTGATCTGGGAGCGGCGTGCGAGTTCACTGAACGAGATGCCCGGCATCCCGTAGATGTGGCCGAGCAGGGCATACTTGCGCGTGGTCAGTCCCAGATCCTTCAGAACCGCCCCGAGCTGCGCCTCCCAGATGCTCGACATCGTCAGCAGCGCGATGACCGGGCTGAACCGTCGTTGCTGAGCTGCCACGGGATCTCCTTTTGCGGGACGCCAGATCCTTCATCGTAGCCCGCGCCCTCCCGAACTCACCGGACAGACCGTCGTGGATAAAGAAGTCAGCGGCAATGACCGGGAAAAAGGTCCCTACGCAACCTCGCGTAGGTCATGTCATCATCGGGAAATGGACACCTCGCTGTACGAAATCCGAAAGGACCTCAGCCGGGCCCTCGCGGAGCTTCACGAGGCCCAGCAGAGCTACCCCGACGACCCCACCCTCCACGCGATCGACAGTCTCCAGTCAGCCGTAGAGCGCCTCACCGGTGTGCTCGAAGAGATTCACTCTTTCTTCTCGCTGCCCGTCCCGACCTCGACCGGTCCGCACCCGGTTGCGTCAGGCTCGGGGCATCGGCATCACCGATAGGGATCCAGGGCCGGGGAGCGCCTCAGGCGATGAGACGCTGGGCACGTGCCGCTTCGACGAGCGCATCCTTGTGAGCGTCATCGGCAAGCGAGATCAGGGCAAGAGCCCGCTCCTGCGTCGAGAGCCCCCGCAGATTCACCATGCCGTGCTCGGTCACGACGTGCTCGACATCCATACGCTCGTCGGTGACGATGTCGACCCGCGGCACGATCGTCGAGATCGCACCACCCTTCGCTGTGGCCGGGAGAACCACGAAGGACTTGCCGCCTCGTGACTTGGCTGCTCCGGTCACGAAATCGAACTGACCGCCCGACCCGGAATACTGCACGCCCGCGATCATCTCGGCGTTGACCTGCCCGTAGAGATCGACCTGAATCGCTGCGTTCACCGAAATCATGGCGTCGTTGCGTGAAATCACCTGCGGATCGTTGACGTAGTCGGCCGGGAAACTCACCATCGACGGGTTGTCGTTCATGAACGCGTAGGTGTGGGCATCCCCGACCGCCGAGGTCCAGACGTGTCGCCGCGGATGCAGGGTCTTGCGCTGCCCTGTGATGACGCCCGACTCGATCAGGGGCACGAACGCCGAGGAGAAGAGCGCGGAATGGATGCCGAGATCCCGGTGGTCGCCGAGCGCCGCAGCGACGGCAGCGGGAACCCGGCCAGCACCGATCTGCAGCGTCGCGCCGTCGGGAATGTGGGCCGCGACGTGCGCCGCGATACCGAGGTCGGCATCCGTCGGAGGCGCCTCCGCGACCTCGGGGAGGGGCGAGGCATGCTCGACGATCGCGTCCACTTCATCGATGTGGAGGAGGGAATCACCGAACACGCGCGGCATGTTGGGGTTCACCTCGACGATCAGGCGGCGACAGGCGCGCGCCGCGACGCTCGCGTAGTCGTTCACGACGCCGAACGAGAAGTGACCGCTCGCGTCCATCGGGCTGACCTGCACCAGGAACGTGTCGACGTCGAGGTGTTCGCGGATCACGCGCGGCAGGTTCGAGAAGTTGACCGGAATGAAGTCGAGGGTTTCGCGGTCGGCCCGGGCAGGGTCGGCGATGATGTGGTGATCGCGCCCGGCGACGAAGAACGTATGGGCACGGAGCTTCTCGATGACCCCCGGCTGCAGGATCGTGTCACCGATCGCATCGCCGCCCATGCCGTAGTAGAGGTCGAGATCGAGCAGCTCGTCGGCGCGTACGCGATCGGCGAGAGCTGCGAGCACTGCCGGTGGCGCCCCCAGACCCATCGCGACAAGCACCTGGACTCCCGAGGGGACGGATGCCGCGGCATCCGCTGCCGACACGAGCTTGCGGCGGTAGTCATCCTGAACCGGCATCGGTGATCCTCCAGTGCTGTTGCGGACGAACCCACTCTGGCATGCGCGACAACCACGATGTCGGGGACGGGCGCTACTGTCGTGCCATGACCTCGCGCGTGCTCGCCCCCGATCTTTCCGGCGTCGACAAGCCGAAAGGACCGGCGTCGTACTTCCCGAGCATCGAGAAGACCTATGGCCGTCCCGTGCAGGAGTGGATCGACATCGCCGTCGAGCGGCTCGATGCCGGCGGCACCCACATGGCTGTGGTCGATGTCCTCAAGTCGGAGCACGGGCCGGGTCACGGCCACGCGAACGCGGTGGTGGCATATACGAAGGCTGCGCTCGCGAAGAGCTGAGAGCGGTCGTGGCGCGGGATAGCGTGGATCCAGTGACTCTCGACCTCGACACTCTTCGCCCGTATCCCGACGCTGGCGACCCGGATAGCCGCGCACACGATGCGGCGGATCGGCTGCTGCTCGACGAATCAGCGGAGGCGCGACAAGGCGTTGCGCGGCGCGAGATCGCCGTCATCGGCGACACGTTCGGCGCCCTGGCCCTCGCGTGCGCGAGCGATGCCAGCGATGGTGTCGTCCGCGTTCATCAGGACTCCCTCGGCGGCGAGCGCGCGCTGGCTGCCAACGCGCGGTCGACCGGGCTCGAAGCATCCGTCGCCTCGCTCCCTCTCGATCCGGAGCTGGTGCGCGATGCTCGTGTCGTGCTCGTGCGGCTCCCCCGGTCGCTCGAGGCGCTCCGCGACATCGCGGGGCTGATCGCCGCGCACGCCGCGCCCGATGTCGTTGTGTTCGCGGGCGGGCGGATCAAACACATGAGCCTCGGCATGAACGACGTGCTGCGCGAGCACTTCGACACGGTGGATGTCTCGCACGCACGGCAGAAGTCGCGGGTGCTTATCGCGCACGGTCCCCACGACGGTCGGGATCCCGAGCCGTCCGCGGCGCGGCTGCGCATCGGTGACACGGATGTCGAGGTCCGCGCCTTCGGCGGCGTGTTCGCCGGGGCAGCGCTTGACATCGGAACGCGCCTGTTGATCGATAACCTGCCAGACACGATTCCCGGGCACGCGGACGATCCGGCGGTTGATCTGGCGTGCGGGAACGGCATCGTCGCTGCGACCCTCGCTCTGCGGCATCCGGGGCTGCGTGTCTACGCGTCGGACGAGTCGGCCGCCGCCGTCGCATCGGCTCGGGCGACCGCCGCCGCCAACGGAATCGCCGACCGGATGACAGTGGCTCGCGATGACGCGCTGGCGAGCCTTCCTGCCGCGAGCGCGTCGTTCATCGCACTGAACCCGCCGTTTCACCGGGGTGCTGCGATCGACGAGACGATCGCCCGGCACCTGTTCGCCGATGCAGCTCGCGTGCTGCGCCCGGGTGGCGAACTGTGGACCGTCTGGAATTCGGTCCTCCGCTACCGCCCGTCGCTCGAGAAACTCGTCGGCCCGACCCGTCAGATCGCCCGCACCCCGAAGTTCACGGTCACGGCCTCGACACGTCGCTGAGTGGCCGCCTCAAGAGGTTCCAGCCCTCAGCTCTCCGGCTCGGTCGGCGGCGGCGCCAGCGAACGGATCGTATGTCCGGCCTCCCTCGACAATCTCACGGTTGAGCGCGGTGAGTCGGCTCACGATCTGCTCGGGGTCCTGCGCCACCGACTTCGGCCACCCGTACGCAGCGGCGACAGCCTCATCGAGGCTGCGGTGGAGGGCGGCGAGATCGGCGAAACCACCCTCATCCATGAGGTTGTACAGCTTCGTGAGGCCCATGCTGTGATCGATACAGAGTTCGCTTCGACGGTCGTAGAGCGCGCGGGATGCGGCAGCAATCGCCTCCCGCTGCTCGGGCGTGACGGGATCCGGCCACGGGAAGGTATCGAACACAGCGGCGTTCGTGTAGCGGAGGCGCGTCTCGAGTGTCGAAGATTGCGCCCTCGCCCATGCTTCGTGTGCGCTGGATAGCAGGACGCCCATTGAGTAATCATCATCGAACGCGAACACGACGACCGCGTTGTTCGGAACCACCGTCCGTTCTGCCCAGGCAAGCAGCAGTCGCTTGCCCGTTGCCGCCGCCGCGGCGTATCTACGAAGCGGTGCAATCGCCGCCCGCATGTCCTCCACACGTCGACCAAAGAGCCACCATCGACGTTCGACGGCACGGTTTGTCGAAGTCTCGCGCTCGATCTTGACCGACGAGCGGAGGATGTCGACAGCGGCGGGAAAGGTGAGAGCGCGCTCGAGTGGCAGAGAACCGAAGTCGATGACCCATCGAGACGGTGCCTGCCTGACGTCTTCCGCGATGTCGGCGCCCGTAAGGAATCGACGAACGACCTGCTCGTAGGCGGCGTCATCCGAAGCCAAGAGCGCGCTCGCCACCGAGTCGTCAAGGAGGAATCCCTTGCCCTGCGGAACTACTCCGGCAAAGCAACGCCCTCTGTTCTCAGCGATCGAGCCGACCTCGAGACCTGCCGCGTCACCGGCGCGCAGGTTCGGTGCGATCCCAGATACGACCTGGTCGTCAAGGGTGAAATCTGTAGGGTTCCGAGACGGCGATTTCACCCAATTCACGATACTGACGTGGACTTTCGCGTCCCCCGGCCACTTCTGCGAGGAGACCGCATCGGTGATCACCCCACCAGTCGAGGCAATGTAGGCAAGCGATGCCAGACGTCCGGTTGTCTGGCTGATCGAGTTCGTTCCCACGAGTCCCGCCCGCTGTTCAGGCTGAAGATGCTCGTGAGCGCGCCGGAACCAGTACACGCAGAGATCCTTGACCCCAACGCCGAACTGACGGACGAGCCAATCCACGTAGTCGTCACCAAGGCTGGGGCGTAAGAGCTTAGCTCCCAGAAACGGCGGGTTGCCGATGATCGCATCCACCTCGGGCCAGTCGGTCTGCAGCGCGTCGGCCTGCGCGATGCGGGAGAGGTCGACGAGCGGCAGCACGGGCTCAGCCTCGCCGTACCGTTCGATCATCTGCCGGTGCCCCATCCAGAGCGTGACCCTCGCGATCATGACGGCGACCCGCTCGATGTCGATGCCGAAGAGGTTCGACAGCGGGTAGAAGGGCAGCGTGCCGGTGGGAGGCGGGGCACCGGTTTCGGCGGCGAGGCGATTGATGCGCTGCTTGAGATCGAATTCGAGTCCGCGCAGCTCGCGATACGCGACGTACAAGAAGTTGCCGCACCCGCAGGCGGGATCAAGAACGCGGAAGGCGCATAGCTCGTCCAGAAGCGCGACCGCCTCCGTCACCGACGCGGTCGTCTCGATCCGCTCACGCCAGGGGCGCACGATCGTCGGCGCAACGATCTTCATGATGTCGGCCTCGTGCGTGTAGTGCGCGCCGATCTCGGAGCGGCGGTCATCGCCGAGCACTCCTTCGAGGAGCGAACCGAAGATTGTCGGGTTGACCTCGCGCCAGTTGAACTCGGCGGCCTGCTTCAGATGAAGAAGTTCCGCTCGATCAAGGTAGACGGCGGCAGGCCTGGCGAACAGGTCACCGTTGACGTATCGCGTACCCGCGAAGCGACCCTTCCGGTTGTGGTCGCCTTTTTGATTGAGCAGCTGGAAAAGATAGCCGATCTCCTTCGCGGAGTCGGGATCGTCTTCCTTGAGCAGCGCCTCGACGGTCGCCTGCAGCGGATACCCCTCGAGCATCCCGAGATCTTCAGCGAAGAGACACCAGACCAACTGCATGGTGAAGCGCTGGATCTCATCGACCGGGGCCGCCGATCGGTCGAGCATCGAGCGATAGAGCTCTGCGACGTGACGCGCGGCATCCTCGGTCAGTTCACGTCGATGCTCGCTGAAGACCGGCTCCAACGACTCGTTTTGGAGGAACAGCAGGGCGTCGTAGTGCTCGGGAAGCTCCGCGAGCGTGAACCGCGAACGCGGTCGGTTCGGGAAACGACCCGGCTCCCAGATTTCGAACTCCTGGAAGTTGCAGAGCACGACCCACCGGGCAGCCGGCGTGTCGGTGGCGGGATCACTCGACTCGCGCCAGTACCGATCGCGTTGATCGGCGGCTTTCTCCAGGGCGATGCCGGGAGCCTTCATCTCGACGATCATGATGCCCGGCCAGTGCAGGTCCATGAAGCCCGCAGAACTGCGAAAATCTTCGAACCGCGCACCAACGGACTGGCGATCCGAGCCGTACGCAGCGAACAACTCGTTCAGAAAGGTCTGAGCCTCTGCCCGCTCCGAGCCGGAATACCCCGACCATCGACGCACGAACTCGGTAAGTGCTCGCTGAAGCTCCGCGCCGCTGCGGACCGCATCCGCCACCGCTCAGAACATCCGAGTCTTGTTCGGCACGCTGAAGTAGGTCTGCTGAACGAACCGCTTGCGCTCGGCCTGGAGTGCGTCAACCAGATCCTTCGTGGCTGCCTCTGCGTTCGGGTGAGCACCCGATTTGCGGATGCGCTCGAGCGCCTTACGCGCGCGCTCGAGCGCATAGTCGAGGTTCGTCAGCACATCCGACACCTCACCCATGGCCTGCTCACGCGCCCGCTCCTCGGCATCCACACTGTCGGTCATCTGCTGTGCCATCTCGTCCCCTTCCGATGCGGCGTGAGCTTCACGGTATGCCGCGCCTGCGACGTCGTCAGACGCCGACGCAGGATCTGTGGACATCACCGTTTCTCCACAGCCGGATCTAGAAGTCCCAGTCCTCGTCCTCGGTCGCGACAGCCTTGCCGATGACGTACGAGGAGCCCGACCCCGAGAAGAAGTCGTGGTTCTCGTCGGCGTTCGGCGACAGGGCCGACAGGATCGCGGGGTTCACGTTCGTGACCGACTCGGGGAACATCGCCTCGTAGCCGAGGTTCATGAGCGCCTTGTTCGCGTTGTAGTGCAGGAACTTCTTCACGTCTTCGGTCAGGCCGACGCCGTCGTAGAGGTCCTGCGTGTACTGCACCTCGTTGTCGTAGAGCTCGTACAGCAGCGAGAACGTGTAGTCCTTGATGTCCTGACGCTTGGCTTCGTCGACCCGCTCGAGCCCCTTCTGGAACTTGTAGCCGATGTAGTACCCGTGCACTGCCTCGTCACGAATGATGAGGCGGATGAGGTCGGCAGTGTTGGTGAGCTTCGCACGGCTCGACCAGTGCATGGGCAGGTAGAAGCCCGAGTAGAACAGGAACGACTCCAGCAGGGTCGAAGCGACCTTGCGCTTGAGCGGCTCGTCGCCCCGGTAGTACTCCATGACGATCTGCGCCTTGCGCTGCAGGTTGGGGTTCTCGACAGACCAGCGGAACGCCTCGTCGATCTCCTTCGTCGAGCACAGCGTCGAGAAGATCGACGAGTAGCTCTTCGCGTGCACCGACTCCATGAACGCGATGTTCGTGTACACCGCCTCTTCGTGCGGCGTGATCGCGTCGGGAATCAGCGACACAGCGCCGACCGTGCCCTGGATCGTGTCCAGGAGCGTGAGACCGGTGAACACCCGCATCGTGAGGGTCTGCTCCTCGGGCGTGAGCGTGTTCCACGACTGCACGTCGTTGGAGAGGGGCACCTTCTCGGGCAACCAGAAGTTGTTCACGAGACGGTTCCAGACCTCGACATCCTTCTCGTCCTGGATACGGTTCCAGTTGATCGCCTGGACATGATCGATCAGCTTCAGCTTCTCAGCCACGACTCTCTCCTTGCTCAGCCGTACGATCAGCGTCGTCCCGGCAATGTTGACACGATTCTTTAACCACGCCCTTGTTGGTGTGGTACCTGGTGTGCGCGCTTCGCACGCTGGAGGGCATGGGCCGCCCTTTGAGTGCTGCAGATCGTTTTGCGCGCGTTTCCTCACTCGCGGTCTTCCCATAGTTCGGGTTCAACGGGCCACGCCGCATCTCCGAGAGCCGCCTGCGCGACTCCGGCGACATCGTGTGGCCGAACGACGGGTGATCGCTTCCGAATTTTCCGTAGTTCGGGTTCAGCGGCCCCGCATTCATGCCCTTCCGCTGCTCAGACCACAGAGCTTTCTGCTCGTCCGAGTGCGACGCCCCCCATCGTGGATGATCAGGACCGCTGAGATAGCTCGGATTTCGGCGACCGCGCGATCGTTCGGAGGCCGCCGCCCTCTGTTCGGCTGTCCACCGATAGCCATGATTGCCACGCCCGCCATCGTTGAGGTTGAGGAGCCGATGACCCTCCTCGCGCAGCATGCGAATCCAATCCTGTTCGGCCCGACTCAAGTCTTCGAGGTCGCTGAGGACAAGCTCAAGCGACTGGAAGTGAACCATCTCGCGATCCGGCTGCTTGCGCAGCCAATCCGCAAAGGCCGTCTTCCGCCCTCTGGCGGCGAGCTTGAAGTGTTCGGACTTCCGCCGCACGAGCGTCTTCGTTGTGAGGCCTACGTAGCGGTACTCCACGTCACCCAGCAGGCGAACGCCGTAGACGTGACCCATGAACGGCTGCCACCCGCCCTCCATCATCAGTGTCCTCTCACCGATCCAGAAGAACTAGAGCATGCACGAGACGCAGCCATCGACGGTCGTGCCCTCGAGGGCCATCTGACGCAGACGGATGTAGTAAATGGTCTTGATGCCCTTCTTCCAGGCGTAGATCTGTGCCCGGTTGATGTCACGAGTGGTCGCGGTGTCCTTGAAGAACAACGTCAGAGACAGGCCCTGGTCGACGTGCTGCGTGGCAGCGGCGTAGGTGTCGATGACCTTCTCGTAACCGATCTCGTAGGCATCCTGGTAGTACTCCAGGTTGTCATTGGTCATGAACGGCGCCGGGTAGTAGACGCGGCCGAGCTTGCCTTCCTTGCGGATCTCGATCTTCGAGGCGATCGGGTGGATCGAGCTCGTCGAGTTGTTGATGTACGAGATCGAGCCTGTCGGGGGCACGGCCTGCAGGTTCTGGTTGTAGATGCCGTGCGCCTGCACCGACGCCTTCAGCTCACGCCAGTCATCCTGCGTGGGAATGTGGTGGCCGGCGAACAGCTCGCGCACCCGCTCGGTCTGGGGCACCCACTCCTGCTCGGTGTACTTGTCGAAGAACTCCCCCGACGCGTAGGTCGAGTCGGCGAAGCCTTCGAAAGCCGTCCCCCGCTCGATGGCGAGCTTGTTCGAGGCCCGCAGTGCGTGGAACAGCACCGTGTAGAAGTAGATGTTCGTGAAGTCGATGCCCTCTTCGGAGCCGTAGTGGACGTGCTCGCGAGCGAGGTA
This sequence comes from Microbacterium sp. UBA837, assembly GCF_002296025.1. Taxonomy (NCBI): domain Bacteria; kingdom Bacillati; phylum Actinomycetota; class Actinomycetes; order Micrococcales; family Microbacteriaceae; genus Microbacterium; species Microbacterium sp. UBA837. The sequence goes on along the minus strand of NZ_DBHD01000202.1, from coordinate 23,690 downwards.
GCCGTGCAGGTTCATCTGGCCGAGGCCGATCGCGTGGGAGCGGTCGTTGCCATCCTCGATCGAACGCACCGACGAGATGTGGCTCTGGTCGCTGACTGCGGTCAGCGCACGGATGGCGGTGTCCACCGTGCGACCCAGGTCGCCGCCATCCATCGCCAGCGCGATGTTCATCGACCCGAGGTTGCAGGAGATGTCCTTGCCGATCTGGTCGTACGAGAGGTCCTCGTTGTAGGTCGTCGGGGTGTTGACCTGCAGAATCTCGGAGCACAGGTTCGACATGTTGATCCGGCCCTTGATGGGATTGGCCCGGTTCACGGTGTCCTCGAACATGATGTACGGGTAGCCCGACTCGAACTGGATCTCGGCGAGCGTCTGGAAGAACTCACGCGCGTTGATCTTGCTCTTCTTGATGCGCGGGTCATCGACCATCTCGCGGTACTTCTCGGTGACCGAGATGTCGCCGAACGGCACGCCGTAGACGCGCTCGACGTCGTACGGCGAGAAGAGGTACATGTCCTCGCCGTTCTTGGCCAGCTCGAACGTGATGTCGGGAACCACGACCCCGAGCGAGAGGGTCTTGATGCGGATCTTCTCGTCGGCGTTCTCGCGCTTGGTGTCGAGGAACTTCAGGATGTCGGGGTGGTGGGCCGACAGGTAGACGGCGCCCGCTCCCTGACGTGCCCCGAGCTGGTTGGCGTAGCTGAAGCTGTCTTCGAGCAGCTTCATGACGGGGATGATGCCGCTTGACTGGTTTTCGATCTGCTTGATCGGGGCACCCGCCTCGCGGATGTTCGAGAGCAGCAGCGCGACACCGCCGCCGCGCTTGCTCAGCTGTAGGGCGGAGTTGATGCCGCGGGCGATCGACTCCATGTTGTCTTCGATGCGCAGCAGGAAGCACGAGACGAGCTCACCGCGCTGGGCCTTGCCGGTGTTCAGGAACGTCGGGGTCGCAGGCTGGAAACGGCCCGAGATGATCTCGTCTACCAGCTGGGTGGCCAGAGCCTCGTCGCCGTCGGCAAGGCCGAGCGCGGTCATCACGACGCGGTCCTCGAAGCGCTCGAGGTAACGCTTTCCGTCGAAGGTCTTGAGCGTGTAGCTCGTGTAGTACTTGAACGCGCCGAGGAAGGTTTCGAAGCGGAACTTCTTCTCGAACGCGTGGTCGTGTAGCGACGAGATGAAATCGAACGAGTACTTCTCGAGCACGGCGGGCTCGTAGTACTGCTTGTCGACCAGGTAGTCGAGCTTCTCCTTCAGCGAGTGGAAGAAGACGGTGTTCTGGTTGACGTGCTGCAGGAAGTACTCCCGCGCAGCGCGCTTGTCGGCGTCGAACTGGATCTTCCCGTCCGGACCGTACAGATTCAGCATCGCGTTGAGCGCGTGATAGTCCAGCCCGTCAAATCGGGTCTCGGTCTTAAATGCCGTGTCTGTCACTGCAGCTTCCACCATCGTTCCAATCCTTCGCTTACGCGTGTGACGTCTTCTGACGTGCCGAACAGTTCGAGCCGGTACAAGTGCGGCACGTGACACTTGCGGCTGATGATGTCGCCGGCTGCGCAGAAAGCGTCGCCGAAGTTGGTGTTTCCCGCGGCGATGACACCGCGGATGAGGGTTCGGTTCTGCTCGACGTTGAGGAACCGGATGACTTGCTTGGGGACCGCACCCCGCTCCTCGCCCCGGCCCTGGCCTCCCCCGTAGGTGGGGGTCACCAGGACGAAGGGCTCATCCACGAGGAGCATCGGCTCGGATGCGAAGAGCGGGATGCGCTCTGCGCGCAGTCCCAACTTCTCGATGAAGCGCGCCGTGTTCTGCGAAACGCTCGAGAAGTACACGAGCAACGGCGTCTCTGTCGCGATCGCCGTGCTCATGGCTCAGGCGAGGCGCGACGCGAGCTCGTCGATCTTGTCGGGACGGAAGCCCGACCAGTGGTCCTCGTCGGTGATGACGACGGGGGCCTGGAGGTAGCCCAGCGCCTTGACCTGCTCGAGGGCCGCGGGGTCCTGCGAGAGGTCGAGAACGTTGTAGTCGATGCCCTTGGAGTCCAGCGCGCGGTAGGTAGCAGTGCACTGCACGCAGGCGGGCTTGGTGTAGACCGTGATCGCCATGTTAGATCCGTTGTCCCCTCAAAATCCTTCGTCGAACCGGCAGCTCCCCCACCGGGAGTCCAATACTACATATGGGTGCCGACATCAGATAGCACCACAAGGGGTAGTAGTTACATTCGTGTAGTTTTCCACCGCTCTCCTCAGATACAACGCGATTTGTCCACCGTTTCATCCACAGATCGACGAGTCCGCGAAACCTGGGAGAAGCCTGAAATCACGCGGGTCCAGATGCCTCCATCCGGCATCCCTCCACAGCGCGAGGCTACGACGATCCACCGACATCGAATTCGCCTGTGGATTGCGGTCCCGGCGTGTCGCGGCGTGTCGCGGCGTGTCAGTCCGACGGTCACGGCATCCGTTGCGACTCAGCCTGCCTCCGTGCCGATATCGCCGAACCGATTCGGCACGACTATCGTGGGAAGGTGGCGGGTTATGGAGAACTGCTGCGCACTCCGGGGGTCGCGCGCATCATCGCTGCGCAGCTGACGGCGCGGTTCCCGAACGGGATGACGAGCCTGGCGATCCTGCTGCACATCGAGCAGGTCACCGGCTCCTACGGGTCTGCAGGGCTCGTGCTGGCTGCGACCTCTGTCGGGCAGGCGGTTGCGGGTCCGATCACGAGCCGGTGGATGGGCCTGTGGGGCATGCGGCGGGTCCTCACCGTGACTCTCGCGATCTGCGCTGCCGCCATCGCGGGCATCGCGGCCTTCACCCTCCCGCTTCCGGCCTATATGGTGCTGGGGCTCGTCGCGGGCCTCTCCACCCCGCCGGTGCAGGCAGCGGTTCGAACGATCTACCCCAAGATGGTCAACTCGCGACAGGTGACTCCCCTGTACTCGCTGGATGCCTCGCTGCAGGAGATCATCTGGGTCGTCGCTCCCGTGCTCATCACGTTCGTCGCGACGCAGATCGGCACGGTCCAAGCCCTCGCGCTCATCGTCATCGTGCTGCTGGGCGGCGGCGCGTGGTTCATCCTCTCCCCCGAGGTCGGCCGGGTGCGCATCCCTCGCAGTCGGCGCAGCTTCGGAAAGGTGCTCGGCAAGCCCGCGGTGCTGCTGGCAACGGTCGTCGGCTTCCTCTTGATCGGTGCCTGTGCCGCCGTCGAGGTCGGCGTGGTCGCCACCTTCGGACACGAGGGGATCGAGGCGGGCCTTGTGCTTGCCGTCTTCGCCATCGGAAGCCTCGCCGGCGGTCTCTCCTTCGGGCATATCCCGATCGGACCATGGGCGACGGCCAGACGGATGCTGATCGTTGCGGCAGGACTCAGCCTCACGATGATCTCGCTCAACGCCTGGTGGCTGGGCGCGACACTCGCCGTCGCGGGACTCGGTGTAGCGCCAGCACTCGCAGTGATCTTCGCGATGACATCTGCGAGCGTCAAGTTCAGCGAGACCGCCGAGGCCTACGGCTGGATTGGAACCGGACAGCTCATCGGTGCGGCCGCAGGTTCGGCAGTCGCGGGTTTCCTCGTCGACGGCGCGGGCCCCCAGGGCGCCTACCTCGCCGCAGCACTGTTCGCCGCCACCGGCGCGATCGTGGCGATCGTGTTCGTCCGTGGCTTCCCCGACCTGCGCGACCGGGATCCGAGCCCCATCCCCGATACCGAGCCCGTTCCCACGATCACCTGACCCGCGCGTTCACCGCGCGCGCCTACGATGAACCCGTGACCTACACCCGGCTCGCCTGGACTCTTCTTGCCATTGCGCTGCTGATCGTCGCGGTCTTCGAGAGCATTGGTCACGGGTGGGTGACTGCCGGGATCATCATCGTGTTCGCGGTGCTCCCCGACATCGCCCTGATCGGAGCGTTCGGCGACCAGCGCGGCATCCTGCGCCCCGAGCGCGTCGCGTTCTACAACTGGTTGCATCAGGCGTGGATTCCCGCTCTGCTGTTCTTCGTCGGCGGCTCCATGGCATACCTGTGGGAGATGCGGGAGGTCGGACTGCCGCTGTTCTGGTGCGGCATGGGCTGGCTGCTTCACATCGCGCTGGATCGGACTTTCGGGTTCGGGATGCGAGCCCCCGACGGCACGATCATTCCCGTCGGCACGTACGGACCGCGCACGCGCTGAGAGGATGCCGAAACCATGACCAGTCCCCTTGTTCTGCCCCGCCACGGGTGGGGTGACCCGTCATCCTCCCGCCGAGCACTGCTCGTCCACGGTCTGGGATCCACGGGCGCCCTCATGTGGCGTTTCGGCGTAGAGCTGAGCGAGCGCGGCTGGTTTGCCGAGGCCGTCGATCTTCGTGGACACGGGCGCGCCCCGCGGGCGCTGGATTACACGATCGGGGCCTATGCCGCCGATCTGGCGGCCTGCCGCCCGCAGGATGAGACGCCCTGGGATCTGGTTATCGGTCATTCGCTGGGCGGCACGGCAGCAGTCGTTGCTGCAGCGTCGGTCCCGGATTGGACTGACCGCCTCGTGCTCGTCGATCCCGCGATCCAGCTCGATGAGCCGGCCCGTTACGAGATCCGCGAGAGTCAGCAGCGGCAGTTCGACGACCCGAGCGCCGAGGCGGTGCGCGCTGAGCATCCGTCGTGGCATCCGCTGGATATCGAACTGAAGGTGCAAGGCATCCAGGACGTGAGCCGCTGGGCTGTCGAGCAGACGAGCGAACAGAACGAGGAATGGGATGTGCGGCTTCCCACGTTGTCGCTGGATATGCCCATCCACATCATCGCCGGTGACCCCGCGGTCTATGCGCTCTTTCGCGGCGACATCGTCGAGCAGCTCCTGACGCGGCCCTCGATCACGATGTCGGTCGTCGAGGGAGCCGGGCATTCCCCGCACCGCGACGCGCCGGAGGAGACGATGCGGCAGCTGTGGGAGGCACTGGCATGACGACGACGACCACCTTCGACCCGGCATCCGTACTGCCCGATGCGCTGCTCGAGCGGTTCCGTGAGCGCGCCGCACAGCACGATAGCGACAACACCTTCCCGCATGATGACCTGGCAGATCTGACGGATGCCGGATACCTCGCGCTGTTCGCCCCGACGGAGATCGGAGGGGCGGGCCTCGGCCTCGCCGAGGTCTCGCTGCTGCAGCAGCGCCTGGCCACCGCGGCACCGGCTACGGCGCTCGCGATCAATATGCACCTGGTGTGGACGGGTGTCGCGAAGGCGCTTGCCGATCGCGGGGTCGACGATCTGCGCTTCGTTCTCGAAGGCGCGGTAGCCGGCGAGATCTTTGCATTCGGCATCAGCGAAGCGGGCAACGATCTCGTGCTCTTCGGTAGTGACACTGAGGCCGCGCCGCAGCCCGACGGCTCGTATGCCTTCACCGGCACGAAGATCTTCACCTCCCTGGCACCGGTCTGGACACAGCTCGGCCTCCACGGGCTGGACACGACCTCCCCCGACGGCCCGACGATGGTCTATGCCTTCGTCCCCCGGTCCGAAGAGGATGCCGGGCGAATCGCCACCCGCGATGACTGGAACACGCTCGGCATGCGCGCCACACAGTCCCGCACGACACAGCTGCGAGGCGCGACGGCCGCGGCAGACCGTGTCGTGCGCCGTATCCCACCGGGGGCGAACCCTGACCCGATCGTGTTCGGCATCTTCAGCGTCTTCGAGATCCTACTGGCCTCGGTCTACACCGGAATCGCGCGGCGGGCGCTGGATGTCGCTGTCGCAACCGTCGGGACGCGCCGCTCGAAGAAGACGGGGCTGACCTACAGCCAGGATCCCGACATCCGGTGGCGGATCGCCGATATGGCCCTCGCCTACGACGCGCTGCCCCCGCAGCTGGAGACGCTCAGCCGTGACATCGACACCCTCGTCGACCACGGGCCGCGGTGGTTCTCGCTCCTGTCGGGCGTGAAGCACCGCGCCGTCACGATGGCCAAGGCGGTCGTCGATGACGCGATTCTCGTGGCGGGCGGGTCGAGCTACTTCGCCGGCAGTGAGCTCAGCCGGCTGTACCGCGATGTGTTGGCCGGGATGTTCCACCCGTCCGACCCGGAATCGGCACACTCCACCGTCGCCACGGCATGGCTCGGCCCGGTCGGCTGATCCCCTAGCGAGTCCACTTTCTCGATGCAAGGGCGTCGCGCACGCCGATGCGGCGACGTATCGTCGCGCGCATGTTGCCCGCAGACATTCCCCAGACCGACCACCTCCTCGAGCTCGTCGAGATGCGCGGCATCCCGAGCATCACCATCTCGCTGCCCTCATCACCGGTCCCGGCCGACCACGAACGCATTCGCCTCCAGCTTCGCGACCTGATCGATGACGCCGACCGCCAGGCCAAAGAAACGAGTGTCGGGCGCCCCGAGCGAGAGGCAGCGATCGCCCGACTGCGTTCCGTCCTCGACGACGATGACTTCTGGACGCACCAGTCGCGCTCTCTCGTGCTGCTCGCGTCGGCCGAGCGGCTTGAGACCTTCCGACTGGCCAACCGGCTCACCGCGAGGGCGACTGTCTCGGACCGGTTCGACACCGGACCGCTGCTTCGCGCTGTCACTTTCCCGCGTCGCGCCTTCGTGGTGCAGATCTCCCGGGGCGGAGCTCGCCTGACCGAATTCGGCGCCGATCACGGGCTCGCCGAGCGCGACCTTTCGTTGCCGAGTGATCACGGGCTGATTCTCGAAGAGGCAGAGAACGGCGGCCATGCCGACTTCCCGCGGCCGCAGGGCTCGACCGGCGACAGGCTCGAGCGTGAGCGCTTCTGCCGGGTCGTGCAAGACGAGGTGGTCCGCATCGTGCCGCGGGACGTCCCCGTCATCCTGTGCGTTTCGACAGACCTCGAGCCCGCGTACCGCGCCGTCAACACGCATCCAGCACTCCTCGAGCCCGCGATCGATGCGCACCCGGACTCCCTCGGCGACGACGACCTCGAAGAACGAGCACGCAGCATTCTCGACCGGCACGAAGAGGACGTCCTCGCAGCCTGGCGGGAGCGGTTCGGATCACTCGAGGCTCAGGGGCTGGCCACCACCAGCCTCGATGACGTCGCCGTTGCCGCCTCGAACGCCGCCATCGATGAGCTGCTGTTCGATCTCGAATCCGAGACGGAAGGCACGATCGATGACCGAGGCCGCCTTGAGCGAGCGGAAACGCCTGGGCCGGATTCAACGGTTCTCGTCGACGAGATCGCGGCCCGCGTCCTGCGCACGGGAGGCACGGTGCGCGCCGCCCGGGGTGACGACATGATCGCCGGGTCACCGGTTGCAGCGACCCTTCGGTTCCCGCTCGATCAGATGGCTACCTGATCTGCTCACGCAACTCCGCGTCGAAGGAGTGCGCCGTGTGAAGATGTGGACATGGCTCACACGCCGACCGCTTCGCTGAGCCCCGCTGACCAGGAGCGTCGGCGGGGCCTGCGGACGATGAAGTCCGTGGCCCTCGGCGCACTGCTGCTCATGGCGGCCCTGTTCCTCGTCGGGTTCATCGGCCAGCAGCAGGTCCCCGCGCTCGCGTACCTGCGCGCGGCAGCCGAGGGCGGCATGGTCGGAGCTCTCGCGGATTGGTTCGCCGTGACAGCACTGTTTCGGCATCCGTTGGGAATCCCCATTCCCCACACCGCGATCATCCCCCGCCGTAAGGACGAGATCGGCCAGTCGCTCGGAGAGTTCGTCGAGACGAACTTCCTCGCGGCGGACGTCGTGCGCACCAAGCTCGAATCGACCTCCATCGCCGCCCGCCTCGGTGCCTGGCTAAGCGATCGCGACCACGCGGCGCGCGTCGGCTCGGAGGCGGCTGCCATGGGATCCGGCGTCCTTCGTGCGCTCAGCGACGACGACGCGCAGGAGGTCATCACAGCCCTCGCGCGCGAGCACCTCATCGTGCCGGAATGGTCGCCGGCGATCGGCGAATGGCTCGGCCGCATCGTCGACGCCGACGCCCACCGCACCGCCGTGGATCTTGCCGCCGAGAACATCGACGAGTGGCTCGCCAACAACCGGGATGCCTTCACGGGCCTCGTCTCGGGGCGCCTTCCCTCGTGGGTGCCGAGCATCGCCGCGCGCCTCGTCGACGAGACCGTCTATTCCGAGGCCGTCACCTTCGTGCGGGCGGTGCGGACGAATCCCGATCATCCCGCGCGCGCCGCGATCACGGCGTACCTCGCCCGCCTGTCCGAGAGCATGCAGCACGACCCGCAGACGATCGGGCGGTTCGAGGACGCGAAGCTCGCCGTCTTCGACAGCCCGCGTGTCCGCGACCTTGCCACGCACGCCTGGAGCACTGCGAAGACCGGGCTCCTCGATGCCCTGGCTGATCCGCGAAGCGGCCTGCGCACCCAGATCGACAGTGCACTGCGCGATATCGGTGAGCGACTCGCGCGCGAACCCGAGTTGCAACGCCGCGTCGACACCTGGGTGACGGATGCCGCGGTCTTCCTCGTCGACCGGTATCGGCACGACATCGCATCCCTCATCACCGACACGGTGGAGCGGTGGGATCCCGCCGAGACGACCGAGAAGATCGAACTCATGGTGGGGCGAGACCTGCAGTACATCCGCCTCAACGGCACGATCGTCGGCGCGCTTGCGGGCCTGGTGATCTACACGATCGCTCACGCCCTGTTCGGCTGAGAGCGGCGTGCCAGGGTCGTGATCAGACGACGCTGATGACCGTTCCGCCGGTGAGATCGACCAACTGCGGGAACGTCAGCGGAAACACCGTGTGCGGTGTGCCGCCGGCTGCCCAGATCTCGGGGAACGCGGCGAGGTCTTCGTCCACGATCGTCACCAGCGGCGCCGGATGCCCCGTCGGCGCGCCCCCGCCGATCGCCTGGCCCGTCGCCTGACGCACCTGGTCGGGCGTGGCTCGGATGATCGAGGTCCGACCGAGCCGGGTAGCCAACGCTTTCGTATCGACGCGGTGGGCGCCGCTGGTCATCACGAGTAGCGGCTCGCCGTCGGACCAGAAGACAAGGCTGTTGGCAATAGCCCCCACCTCGACTCCGAGCGCCTCAGCGGCGAGGGCGGCCGTGGAGGCGGCATCCGGCAGCACAACGATGTCGCCGGGGATCCCCGCCGCCCGGATCGCATCGTGGACGAGCCGGCTGCGGGCGGGAAGGTGATCGGACATGGTCTGAGCCTAGAGCCGGGTCAAGACCGTGGCGAAACCCGCTCTCTGACGACAGCGTGGATGCATGGTCATCGCGTTCGGGGTCGTGCTGCTGCTTGCCATCCTCATCTCCGGGATCGCCCACCGCACGGTGCTCTCCACGGCGGTGCTCTTCCTCATCGCGGGGTTCCTGCTGGGCGAGGGGATGCTGGGTCGCCGCCGTTCTCGCTCCGACTGACCCCGTGCTTTCCTCGGCGATCGTCGGACGCGAGGAGATTCCCTGGCGCATCCGGCACCTGCTGAGCGTCGAGTCGGGGCTGAACGACGGTCTCGCGCTGCCGGCGGTGCTCGTGTTCCTGGCGATCGTCGACGGAACCCAGACGGAGTATGGGGCGCTTGCGCTGGAGCTCGTCGGCCGGGTCGCGCTCGGCGTTGCGGTACCCCTCGTGGTGAACCTGCTGATCCGGATCAATTTCCTGCGGGCGACCCCGCTTTACGCGGCGCTGACTCCCGTCGCGATTGCGTGCATCATCTTCGGCGTCAGTTCGCTGACGGGAGCAAACCTCTACCTTGCGGCGTTCTCTGCAGGAATCACGATCGCGAGCGCCATGCCCGAGGTGCGAGACGCCTTCATCGAGTTCGGCGATTACGCAGCCGAGATCGTGAAGCTGCTCGCCCTGTTCGTGTTCGGCGCACTGATCTCGCCCGCGCTGCTCGCGGACGTCAACGGCTGGGGGTACCTCTTCGCCGTTCTCACGCTCGTGGTGGCCCGGCCCGTCGCCGTCGAGACTGCGCTCATCGGAAGCAAGCTGCCCTGGGAAGAGCGAGCGACAGCTGCGTGGTTCGGCCCGAAGGGATTCGCGTCGGTCCTGTACGGGCTCCTCGTGCTCGAGGGCGGACACCCGGACTCCGCGCACCTGTTCCACATCATCGTCGTGGCGATCTCGCTCTCGATCATCGCCCACTCGTCCACCGATGTCCCGATCGCTCGCTGGTTCGCTCGACGCGAGGCGCGCGAACGACAAGCTACGAATTCCTCGGGCTGAGCACCGGCGCACTCGCCGTATGTCCCCGCCGCGATCGTGGGCGGCGGATATCCTGTGCGGATGAGCCTTCTCGGCGGCGGATCAGGCGACGACAAGAACAAGATCACCCCCGCGCGCATCACGATCTGGGTCGTCGTCGCCGGGGTCGGCGTGTACTTGGTCGTCTCGGGCCTGGTCGGCATCCTCTCGGGCGGCAGCTGACACACGCACGGATGCCGCACCTCAGCGACCGGCATCCGTAGGCTTGCCGCGTGGGAGTGTGGCTAGCCGCGCTGAGCGGCCTGATCGGCGGCGGCGCACTGTTCGTCGGCGCCGGCGTCGCGTGGTTCGTCAAGGCGCCGCGGCTGGTCGTCCTGGCGGTCATGGCGTTCGGAGCGGGCGTGCTGATCTCGACGCTCGCGTTCGAGCTCGTGGCTGAAGCCGCTGACGGCGGCGGGATCGTGCCGACCGCTGCCGGGTTCCTCGGCGGCGCGGTCGTCTACATCGTCGCCGACTGGCTCGTCTCGCGCCCCAAGCCCGCTGCAACCAACTCCCGCAACATCGCCAAGCGCCGCGGGAACGGGAAAGCTGCACTCTCAGGCGGCGGCGCGGCGATCGCGATCGGATCGCTCATCGACGGAATCCCCGAGTCCGTCGTTATGGGACTCTCGGTGCTGCAAACAGGAGGCCTCAGCATCCCGATCGTCGCCGCGATCGCCATCAGCAACATCCCCGAGGGGCTCTCGTCCACGGCGGCCTTCAAACAGGATGGGAGCCGCGGACGCACGGTGGCTCTCCTGTGGGGTGGCATCACTGCCGCATCCGTTCTCGCAGCCGTGGTTGGATACCTGGCCCTCCAGACCGCGCCGCCCGAACTCATCGCAATCATTACCAGCGTCGCGGCGGGAGCTCTGCTCGCCATGGTCGCAAACACGATGATCCCGGAAGCATTTGAGCGCCTTCACCTCCTGACGGGGCTATGGGTGACTCTCGGATTCCTGCTCGCGTTCGTCATGCACGAACTCGGCTGACCCCTCGGCTGCGGCGCGGGCCAGCCTCAGCCCTTCCCGCCCGGCGGGCCGATGATCAGCAGGCTCACGTAGAGCACGACGACCGCGGCGGCGATGAGGATGCCGAGCACCCACGGACGGCGCAGGAACCAGCGCAGCGCGCGGTCATACCACGCCTGATCGCGCGGGTCGCCTGTCTGCTCGAGGCGCCACTGCCCGACCAGCGAACCACGCCTGTGCAGCCAGACCTCGGTGGGGATCGTCGCGTACGGAACTATCGCACTGACGAGACCGACAACCGTCGGCCATGCGCGCCATCTGTTGTTCAGCGCTACGAGGATCACCGTGGCGCCGTAGGACAGAAAGACGAAGCCATGGATGCCGCCACCGATCGTCACGGCGAGCGCCAGCTCGGGATTCACGGCCCGAATGATGAGAGCTGCGATAAGCAGGGTCCACGAAATCGCCTCGAGGATGGCCAGGGTACGGAACAGGGAGAGGGGATGACGGAACACACCTTCAGCATACCTGAAGGAACCCGAGCACCGTCGCACCTTTGATACGTTGAAGATCGTCGCCGGGCAGCTCAGCGTGACCGAGGCGGCGGAGGAGTTCGGGATCTCGCGGCGGCATCTGCATCGGCTGCTCGCCCGCTACCGGGACGAGGGTCTGGACGGGTTGGAGGCGCGTTCCCGTGCGCCGAAGTCCTCACCGCACGCGGCCACCGATCGGGTTCGGGACCGGATCGTGCAGTTGCGGGTCGCGTTGACCGCGACGGGCACCGATGCCGGACCGGTCACGATCGCCTGGCACCTGCATCAGGAGGGGTTGCGGGCACCGTCGACCTCGACGATCCGCCGGATCCTGCACGCGGCCGGGCTGATCGCCCCGGAACCCCGCAAACGCCCGCGCAGTTCGTACGTGCGGTTCGAAGCGACCCAGCCGAACGAGACCTGGCAGTCCGACTTCGCATGCACCACCTCGGAATCGGAGCCGACCACCGCGGCACCCCAGTGCTCCTGCTCGCCGACGACTCCACCGTCACCGTCGTCGCCACCCGTACCGGCGAGATCCTCGCCACCAATCAGATCGACCCCGACAAGACCTACTGGCGCAACACGATGAAAGCCCCGGCCGCTGGCCGGAGGCTTCCAACAAGTGACCTATGACGCGACTCAAGAGAGACCTATGTCGCGACTCATCACAAAGTGGACCTCCGTAGAGAGTTTGAGAACCCCTGCCCACACCTGAAAACCTTGTCTTTGCGCAGGTCACGGGGATTCTACGACCACGACCAGCGCTCCTCTGAGCCTACCGTTTCCGACTCAAGGGGGCGAGTGGTGCGATCACTTGGGATGGCTCAAACCCTCCTTCGCCCGGAGCAGGTCGACGATCTGGTAGCGCAGTACCGCGAGGGCGCAACGCTCGTGGAGCTGGCATCCGTGTTCGGCGTGAACCGCCGCACGGTCGCCACCCACCTCACCCGGCGAGAGGTGACGATCCGCCGTGGACGGTTCGATCCCTCCCGCATCCACGAAGCAGCCGACCTCTACCTCAGCGGGTTGACGCTGGTAGAGGTCGGCATCAAGGTCGGGGCGGGGCCTCAGGCTGTCCGGCGAGCGCTCGCTTCCCACGGCGTCGTGATCCGGCCTGGCGGGCGCTGTGGTTCTCGCATCACGGCATCCACTGCCGTGGGCGGTTGAGCCTAGACACGAAGAGCTGGCTCACGCAGGCTCGCTTCGACGCGCGAGTCGTGGCGCTGGTGACGACGGACCGCAGCCTCGCGCAGGCGCGCGCGGATAAGCAGAGCGACGCTCACGGGTCCCATGATGATGAACTTGAGTGCGTTCCAGCATGCCCAGAGGACAATCAGGTGGAGCCAGCCTGGGCCGCCGTCGGCTGCCGCGCCAGAGCAGATGCTGCCGATCAGGATGTACGGAAGCGCGACCAGCATCGCTGGTATCCCCCACTTGAGTCCGCGGCGGGTGCGGATGGCAGCGAGCAGTCGGTTGCTCGGCATGTAGCGGTGCAGATAGTCGCGGGTGTGAACGCTGAGCGTCCAGATAAGGCGGAACATGACGGGCCTCTCGTCACACGTGTTACTCCGTCGAGGAGGCAGAACGTGTGTGAGTGCCCGAAGGCCGTCCCGGAGGACCCGCAATATGAGGAGAACCTGCCTCACCATCCACTGTACGCCGGGGTCGCCGTTCACGGAACCCTCCGACTCCCGCGTCGCCGCGCGCACCTCTCTGTAGGAGTGAGAGGAGCCGGCGATGACGATCTTGAGCCAGATAGTCCAGGACGAGCGCACAGCACGGATGGTGCTGTCGATGCTCGTCGAACCGGACGATGCCGTCACCGGTCGCCTCCTGGGCGAGCTCGGTGCACAGGAGCTGTTTCGGATCGCCGAGGGTGATGACGCGGTGCCGGGGCTCAGCACCGTTGACGCTCAAGTGTGGCGCGCCCAGTTCCAGCGCCCAGACACTCGGACACTTGAAGAGAACCTCGTCGAAGCCGAGCGCGCCGGTACCGGCACGCTGATTCCCGGAGAGAAAGACTGGCCTTCCGCGCTCGACGATCTTGGCGACCGGCGGCCGTACGTCCTCTGGACTCGTGGCATGACCTCGTTTCTCGCGCGACCGCTCAACGATCTCGTCACGATCACCGGCGCGAGGGCCTCGACATCCTACGGCGAGCAGGTGGCCGGGCAGCTTGCCTCCGACCTCGCCTGCGCTGAGCGGATCATCGTGGCCGGAGGTGCCTACGGCATCGAAGGTGCTGCCCATCGCGCGGCGCTCGCGGCCGGTGGCGATACCATCGCAGTCCTTGCGAACGGAGTTGATCGCGCGTATCCGGCGGGCCACAGCGAGCTGCTCGGTCGTGTCGCTGATGACGGTCTGCTGGTCAGCGAAGTCGCACCCGGCGCAACGCCGACCCGCCATCGGTTCATCGCCCGTGCACGGTTGATGGCCGCACTGTCCACAGCAACGGTCGTGGTTGAGGCCGGCGCGCGATCGGGATCGATGAAGGTCGCGCAGGAAGCGCACCAACTCGGTCGCTCCCTCGGTGCCGTCCCCGGCCCCGTCACCAGCGCGACGAGTGTCGGGCCGCACCGGCTTCTGCACAGTGGGGAGGCCCGGTTGGTGGCCGGCTCGACCGACCTCGAACAGATGATCAGGCAGCCGGTAGGCAGCAGGGGTTCCGTTGCGGCGGTGCGAAGCCGACCTGCTCCCAGCGCCTCGCGTGATGCGCGAAGCGTCGTTGAGATGTGACAGCAAAGCTCTAAACCTGGGCTGCTCCCTCCCCGCGTTGTCGGTGGCCATCCCTACGCTTGTCATATGAGCTTCACTGCCCTCCACCGCGTTCTCGGTCGCGGCCCCGGTCCGTTGACGGACGAACTGCTCGATTCGGCTGTCGCGGCTGGTGCGACGGAGTCCGACGACCTGGACTGGAAGTCGGAGCTTCCACCTCAGAAGGGATTGCCGCAGACCGACTTCCCGAAAGACGTTGCGGCCATGGCGAACAGTGGGGGTGGCGTCATCGTCTTCGGCGTGCACGAGTCACAGAAGGCGGCGACCGGGCGTACCGACGTTGGCGACTTTGACGAGGGGTACGAGCGCTCCCTTCGCAGCGCGGCGATCACCGCGATCACGCCGCCTGTGTTCGGCCTGAACGTGTTTCGGCTGGGCTCGGCGGAAGGCGAGCGTGCCGTCATCGTTGAGGTGCCAGCCAGCGTCGATGGTCCGCATCTGATCTATAGGGGCGACTACTTCGGTGCACCCGTTCGGAACGATGCGGACACGGTGTGGATGAAGGAGCGTCAGATCGAGGCGATGTACCGTGCGCGCTTCGACGAGCGCCGCCACGCCACCGAAGTTCTGGACACGTTGTATGCGGAAGCAGCAGCCGGGCGAGATTCAGAGACGCGCGCCTGGCTGGTAGCAGTTGCCCACCCACGCCTCCCACGCGTCGGAAGTCGGCTCACGCGCGATGAAGCCCGTGAGATCCTCGCAAAGGCTGAGAGCCTTGCGCTCTTTTACGCGGGCCGCGGTGGCATTCACCCACTGGAGAGCGTCGACCGTCACAACCCGCGACCAGGCCTTCGTCGATGGGTGGCCGTGAACAGTGCGGCAGGTGAAGGCTCGGCGTGGAAGGAGGCCTGGGCGAGCATTCACCACGATGGATCAGTCACGATCGCAGCGGCCGTTGGGGGCCACCGCATGAGCAGCGACGGCTACTTCGATGGCTGGCAGGTCCAGTCCGCAGCCATCGAATGCGCGATGGCGGACCTCATGGCGCTGGTGCGCAAGACAGCGGAAGCGACAGGCGGCGGTGAGTACGACATCCGCGTCGGGATCGACTTCACTGGCGATCATCCGCTGACCATCTCAACGATCGACAACTTCGGCTATCACTACGACGGAGCCTCAGTCCCACTTCACCTGTACACGCCAGTCGAGTTCACGGTTAACGCGTCCGAGGCAGACTTGGACTTCTACTGGCACGTCCATGACCTCGCCCAGGACTGCGTGAACCAAGGCGGCATCTCGAACGTGCTGATGATCCAGCCGCCTGACCGCGATGCGCAGGAGACTGCTTGACGCGCACTGCCCTGTGGCCAGCACCAGTGGTCGAGCCAGACGGTGGTAGAAAACGGGGTCTACGGTCGAATGCGGCCCTGGACGCGCGCGCGTGCGCGTAGCCTGTCACGGACCTCTTCATGGATGGTGTTGGAGGTCTGCTCCGCGGTCTCGGCGGAGACAACCAGCGCATATCGGATCGTGTTGCCTGCACGGAGTCGCTGGGCGTCGTCCATGCACTCGACATGAATCGGGAAGCTGTCTCCATCAACGAAAGACATGGCGCGAGAGCCCTGCACAATCTCGTGCTGAAGGCTTCCCCTCCGAACCGCGTTGTGCTCTGCATCGGAACGCTCGCCGCCTGCGAGGCTCGTGTCGGGTGTACTGAAGTAGACCTTCGCGCTGCGGTACCGAGTGAGCTGGCCGACCGTCGGAGCCATGAATGCCAGCGTGATGGTGAAGCGGTGCCATTCCGCTTTCGCTCGAAGCGAGGGAGGCAGTGGGAATCCGTAAGTATGGCGCTCGTTCCGTGCGATTTGACCGCCCGCGACGAGGACGGCTCGGTTGGACGCGGCTTCGCCGAGTCTGCTGAGGTCGAGGCGACCGTAGCCGAGCAGAGCCGTCAACTGCCGCCGAGCATCCTGGCCATTGAGACCAAGATCGTTGCGCAGGCTGTTCTCCCAAGCGCCCCAACTGCTTGCATGGGCAAGGAGAGCGCGCACGAGCAGCGGGTGGTATTGCGGATCAGGAAGCGGTGCGTCTTCGGGATCGCGGTTATCAGACTCAAGGAGGTCAAACAGCCTGCTGGCTTCACGGGTGACGAGCGCCGTCGCGTTACTGGTGCCGTTCGTGAACACCGTGCTGTTGGTAGCACCCCCGCGTCCCGGAGCGGCCACCTGCAAGCCGGGTCCCGTCGCGGCGGTGCGAGCCAGGCCGACGGCAACGTCAGTCTGACCGGGCAGCACGATGGGGCGCGTGTAGAGGGCGCGGCCTCCGGAGTGATGAAGGTCCGGCTTGACCGACCGATCGACACCGGGCCCAACCGACCCGTAGTGTGCGGGAGCGTCCGGGTTGGTGATATCCCACACCGTATCTGGAACTGCGATCTCGCCGAGGCCGTCTGAGTGCGTGGCACCGACGGTGAGGGCGTTCAGTGCATCGCCAGGCGGAAGGATGCCGCGTAGCAGCGCCGTCTCGAAGCCGACCCGCATTGCAGCCAGGCGAGCGGCGTCAGTGTCGTGCGCGGCATCGGCGGGGATCGTGAACTCGTCGGTGTGGTTACCCGCACTGACGACGAACAGCAGATTGTACGAGTGGGCGAGCCAGTCCAGCAGGCGCCCAACGGGGCTCATTCGACGCGTGAGTGCTCGTGTCTGTGCGCCTATGGAGAGGTTCACAACCCGGACGCTCGGCGCTGCGGCAGGCTGGTTCCCCTCGCCCTTCACAATCCGTCTGATCGCACGATGAAGGACGTCGGGGAGCAGACGATTCGGGACTACCTGCTCGTGCCCAGGCATGAACTCATGGGGCTGCAGGATCGGGCGCACGTAGAGAGGACGATCAAGCGCGGGACCGCCATCAGTGAGGTCGCCGTGAATGATGAGTGACGCCATGGCGGTTCCGTGGTGGCGAGCCGCGACGGGGTAGTTCTCACCAAGCCCATCAGGGTCATCGATCGAGAGCCGGCCTTGGAGCGTGTCGTGGTTGGTGAACGGCAGCCCGTCGAGCAGCGCGATCCGAGGCTTGCCTTCGACTCTGTCGCTGCGAGCAAGGTTGGTTTGAGTAACTGGCTCAAGAGTCCCTGGTGCAACGCTCATCGGGGTGAAGGGGCTGACGAACATGACGTCATCAGTCGTGAGAAGCCGAATGGCCGAAGCTCCGTTGGTCAACACGGACTGGACCTGCTGGATCGGGAGTTCAGCCAGGAGCGCGTGGTACTCGATCTCTCCGATCTGCGAGCGATCCAAGACTCGACCGGCGCTGGAAGTGATGACTTCCTCGACGTGCGCCTCGGCAGCCGCACGCTGGGCGGCATCACGCCTGTGCCAGAGCTCGACTTCGACGAGGACGGTGCTGACTGACTGACCGACCATGCTGAGAGTCTCTTCCCAGCGCTCTCGTAGACCAGTCTCACGGATGCGGTCCTCAGCGCCCCACCGACGTATCGCTGTCAGTTGCTGGAAGGCCGTCTTGAACTTGCCTAGCCCGTGCTCGAACGACGCGGACGGGTCGGCCTGCCATTGAGCGAAGAGCCGGAGTAGTTCGTCGATCGCCTTGGTGTTGGACATGACCAAGTACAGCGAGTGCGTGACGCGCTTGTCTGTCCGTCCAGCTTCACGCTCCGTCATGTGGAAATCGTCGTCGGGGTCAGATTGATCCCCGAGAAGCTCCGACAGAAACTCCAGGCCATCGATCCGGTTGATTGCGTTGCGGAAGTCCTTGACGCTTCCCGCCAGATCAAATACGACCACGAGTGCGGGGTCAATCTCCTCTGGGGTGTCGGCGCTCAGACGGGCACGTTCGGCTTCGAAAGCTGCGGCCAAGTCCTTGAACTGAGGAGTCAGTCGTTCACCTTGTCGCCCAGCGCCCGGCTTTGCCAGACGTGGAAGATCACGCGGCGTCTGGGTTGGCCGCGCCACAACCTCCGCCGGCCCGAACGCAAGGAGCGGTTTGCGCTCAACCGTCACCCTGCCGCCTGACCTCGGCGGTGTTCAAGCCGTTCTAGCACTATCCGGCGGATGTTGTCATCCGGGAGTTCCAGCACCGCGCGGCGGCGCACATCAAGTGCGAACTCTTCCAACTCGGCGAAGCTCGCCCCGGCCAACTTGTCGGCGAGGGTACGAGGAGCGAAACCGAGGTCGCCTCCGAGGCGTTCAGCAAGACGTTCGAGGAATCTCGTCGCCTGTGCGCGGCTAGGAGGTCCCAACTCCGTCCGAATCTGGAACCGTCGCCATGCCGCCCGATCCAGCAGCTCGCCGTGGTTGGTTGCGCCAACGAAGATCACGTGGGGTGGCAGTCTGTCGATTTGGAGCAGCAGTGTCGAAACCACCCGCTTGATCTCGCCGGTCTCGTGCTCGTCTGCTCGTTCCTTGGCGATGGTGTCCAGTTCGTCGAAGAACAACACGCAACGGCGGGTCCGCGCGAACTCAAACGCGTTGTCCAGCCGTGCGGCCGTTTCGCCGAGGAAACTCGACATGACTCCCTCGTAGCGGATCACGTAGAAGGGAAGCATCAGTTCTGCCGCGATCGCTTCCGCCACGCTCGTCTTGCCGTTTCCAGGCGGGCCAGACAGCAGAAGTCGGTTGCGCGGCTCAATACCGTAACTACGCAGAAGCTCGGCGCGCTTCTGCTCCTCGATCAGTTCGGTCACGACTCGTTGCGGGACCGGCGCAAGTTCGAGTTCATGCAGCCGACGGTTCGGTACGACCTCATGCACGAGATCGCGGATCGCTGCTGCTCGGTCGTCGCGGACGGGTCCCTGTCCCGTCGTCGTGATGAGTTGCGAGAGCCGATCGGCGAGAAGATGATGCTGGTTGGCGCGTTCTTCGGCGATGACGGACTCAACCAGCACCTTGAAGCGTTCCCGATCGCCGCGGCGTTCGGCCTCGACGAGGTCTAGGAGTAGATCAGCGCGCGCCATCGCCCCGCCTCCTTCAGCCGTGTGTCGTCATGTGGGTTTAAGTCTACTGTCGTGTGGCTCTGAGGCTACTTGGCCGCGCCGACATTCGCGGGTCCGCACCCCTGGGGTCGACACTGGCACTACATTGCCCGCGACGGCCCACCTCTCGACGGGCTTCGAGCTGCGTGAGCATCATCCACGGTTTCAGCGGCCACTCGCACTCGGTCGAGGGCTGCCCGCGCCCGCGCAGCGTCGATCTTCTGGACCGCCGACTCGGGTGGCGCGCCGAGGGGCGTGTCGTCGGTGACGCGGTAACGATCGCGGTAGGCGGCGATCACGCGCGCGGACTTGCGCCAGGCCGCAGCCCGTCGCGGTTCGGTGGGCCGCGTGCCGAGTGCCTTCGTCCACGGCACGCTCTCGGCCAGCGCGCCGTCGAGTACGGCGTCGGCGCGTGCCGCGATGAGCTCCTCTCGCTCGTCGAGAGCCGCTCGCATCTCAACATCGATGACGCCGTGCGCCTGTGGGATGAGGCCGGCGATAAGTCGCGTTGGCTTGCGGGTCCGGCCCGAGCCTGCGGGGCGGCCGGTCGCCCGCTCGACCCGGTAGTGCAGGACGGCGGCGATGTCGTCGGCGTCATCGAATCCTCGCGCGGCCACGAGGCGCGGCAAGAGCGCATCAAGGTTGTGATGGTTGGCCTCGGCGCGGCGAAGTTCAGCGGCAAGGGGGCCGAACGCCTCGGACTCGATGGCGCTCTCGGCCTGTTCGTCGGAGAGCCCGGAGCAGCGGATGAGGGCAGCCCAGCGGTCATGCTGGGCTGCGGCGGCGATGGTCTCGTACTCGGCGGCGAGCTGGGCGATCGAGCCCCACTGTTCCTGCTCGGCGACGATGGTCTCGTGCGCCGAGAGTTCGGCCCCGCTGTGCTGGAGAACGCCGTACAGCACGCTTCGCGCGGTGGCATGCGGGTCGTCGCCAGGGTGCAGCTGGGCATGGTCGTCGGCGCGGTCGAGAGTCACGTAGGCGTGGTTCGCGTGCCGCCCTCGGGTCATAGCGACGTAGAAGGTCTCCCTCGTCGAGGTCGGTTCGACCAACACGTGCGTACTGTCGGTCGTGATGCCTTGGGCGCGGTAGGCGGTGACTGCGTAACCGAGATCGACATGCTCGGCCACATACGAGGCCGGGAGGACGATGCTGCCGCCGAACCTGCGCCCACGCCTGCGAGCCTTGATGGTTCCGTCGTCGCCGACGGTGGTGCCGGTTCCGTAGTCGCGTGCGATGGTGATGGTCCCGTCGTCGCCGACGGCGGTGACGGTCCAGATGTCGCCGTTGCGTACCCAGTCCCGCCCGACCAGGGTGCGCAGTTCGCGCTTGTTGAGTCGCGTGATGATGGTGTCGCCGACGCCAGCGGCGGTGCCGTCGCGCAGCTCGACTTCGCGGTCGGGATTCAGAGTCTTGTTGAGGATCAGGTCGGCGCGGGCGCGACCGTTCAGCGCGGTCACGTCGTCGTGGGTTTCAGCGATCAGCACAGAAACGAGTCCCGCGTCGCGGTCGGCGCGCCATGCGTTGTAAGCCGCGTCGGTCATGGCCTCGGCGTCGCCATCGGCGATGCGCTGGTGGGCGAGGTAAGTGTCGATAGCCGCTGTGCGCCCGTGACGCAGCTCGAGTGAGGCGGTCTTCTCCCAGGCATGGGTGAAGCGGTGAACGTCGACCAGTTCGGGAGTGTCGGCCCGGTCTCTAGCGATCATCGCGAACGCGCCGCCGGCATCTACGGATTGCAGTTGGGCGTAGTCGCCGACAAGCAGCACCTTCGCGCCAGCGTCTTGGGCGAGGTGGGTGATGCGGTCCAGTGACAGGGTGCCGGCGAGGGAGGCTTCGTCGATGATGACGAGCTGGCCTGCCTCGAACGCGGTGCCGTGGATCAGGTGGTTCTGCCACCACTTCGCAGTGTTCTCCGTCGCGATTCCGAGGTCGTCGGCGAGGACCTGTGCGGCGACCGCTGACGGCGCGAGCCCGACGACGGAACCGGAGCCGTGCTGGGCTTCCCAGGCGCGGCGGAGCGCGTTCATTGCGGTGGTCTTGCCCGCACCGGCAGGACCGACCAGCACGTCGAGCATCCGACCCGACACCGCGATCCGGGTCAGGGCGTCGGCTTGGTCGTCGCCGAGCATCCGACCGTCCGCATCGGGACTGCGCGTGATCTTCTCGACCGTGGCAAGCGTCACCGTCGACCCGCCGAGGTTGGCTGCTCGTTCGAGAAGTCTGTCCTCGGCCGCGAGCTGGGACTCGGAGGTGAACACGGTCGAGCTCTTCGGTCGGAACACCGAGGTGCCGTCGGTCCGACGGAACACGACGGGCGAGGCGCCGAGTTCGGGCGGGGTCAAGCGAAGCGAAGCGAACTCGGCGGCATCGGCAACCATGGCGACGATGGCTTCCCGGTCGTGCATGGTGGCGAAGCGCCAGCCCATCGTCTGCCGGGATGCCTCGGCCATGAGATTCCAGCGTCGCCAGGTCGAGCGCTTCTCACCGACCACCTCGACGACCGAACGCCCAATCTCGCCAATGACAATGAGCGGTACGTCGTCGGCACGCAGCAGGAGCGGCTTGTCGTTGTCGGTCACCTCGCGCGCCCACGTCGTCGCATCCCGCCCCAACGACTTCGTGGCGCGCTCCCGCCATTCGACGGTGAGGTCAGCCAAGGACCGAACCTGCTTCTCGGGCCGAGTCGCGAGTGTGGCTTGAGCTCGCAATTTCATGATCGCCGCTGGTGTCGGGCGTCGTCCGTGCGCTGCAACGTACTTGGCGATGAGGCGATCGGTCTCGGCGTTGATGTGACGCGCGCGGGTAGAGAACTCGGCGATCAGTTCATCGGGCACTCCAGTGATCGCCCATGCAGGGTTGTGGTCGCGGCCCATCTCTCGGGCCTCCCATGAGACGCCGAAGGTGCGCGTCATGTGGTCGGCGAACACGGCTTCGTGGAGTTCGGAGAGCGCGACGACGGCGGTGTGCATGGGTCTGCCGTCGAGCGAGCGCCACTTCCCATCGAGGACGGTCTTGGCCTTGTTGCTGATGACGACGTGCGTGTGGAGGTGGGGGTCGCCGGCGCGGGAGTCGAAGTGATCGAAGGCGGTCGCGATGAGCCCGGTGACATCGACCTGCGCAACCGCGCCGTCTCCGGCGGTTGCGCCCGTGCGCGTGGCTGCAACCTCGCGTTCCATGAACGCAACCACCTCCGCAACCGCGCGATGATGCGCCTCGGCGATGAGTGCCTGGACCCCGGCGTCGGCGACTGCCCACAACACGCTCGCGGACTTCGGGATCGAGAAGGTGAAGTCGAAGCCCGCCACAGCACGCCGTGTACTTCGGGCTGTCTCCTCGGCAACGATCTGCGCGACGGCCTCTCCCTTGGCGCCGGGGGTCATCGTCGGTTCGAGGTCAGCGATCCGCGCTTCGATTCGCTGCTCCTGGCTCTTGTATGCCGCGAAGCCCAGGCCGAGCTTGTCGCCGGTGATCGGATCACAGCCTGTGCCCATCAGGAGCTGGAGTTGGTGTTCCGATACTCGGTCGCCCACCTGAATCTCGCCCTTGCCGAGGGCCGCTACGCCCGCGCCGAGCCAGCGACCAGGCGGGGTGCCGTCCTCCATGTAGTAGCGGGTAAGCGGCGTCGAGAGCGGTCGGTCTCCGTCGGCTGCCACGACGGTCTTGAGCAGGTACTTGTAGCCGTCACCTGCCGACATCACGCGCATCGAAACCGTCATGCCCACCTCCGCTCCTGCCGGGCAGGTGAGCACCCGCACCCGGTGACTTCTGAAGCGGCAATGCCCGACTCAACCTCGACCTGCAAGAGGCGTGTGACCTCGGATGGCGGTCGGAGCCGAGGCCGGAGATGGAGGCATCGGGCGGCGGCAAGCGGGGGCTCGGTTGAGCAGCGGGCGCGTGTCGGAGTCGTGCACCTGACAGGTGACCAGCTCGGCATCAGTTCTCGATGAGGCACGGATGCCGGGGACGTCCGTCGCCGGAGCAGACTTCATGCACGACCTCGACGCCAGCGGCGGCTTCCCATGCCAAGACGTGTCCACCGTCGGCAAGCGCGCCGGCCTCGCGCCAGGTACGCGCTCGGGGCTCTGGGCGCACATGGCCGCAGCCATCGACGCGCTCCAGCCCGAGTGGGTCGTCATCGAGAACGTCCGCGGGCTGCTGTCCTCACCCGCGACACGGCCACCCGCAGAAGGAGACGACCATGAACGACGCAACCCAGGTGGGCTGACCCCGTTTCGTAGGTCCAGTCGTTATGAGAGTCGTCCTGTTGTCCGCGGTCGCGGGCAGGGAGACTGGTCAGATCA
>NZ_DBHD01000011.1:5819-10651 GCF_002296025.1 Microbacterium sp. UBA837 | reverse complement strand
CCCCCGCGTCCCGCCCGAAAGGTGACCATGGCTGAACTGCTGTACCGGCTCGGCAAGGCTTCTGCCCAGCGCGCGTGGATCGTGATCGTCGCCTGGGTCGCGGTTCTCGGTCTCGCGGGCGGCGCCTTCGCCCTGGGCGCCGGCACGCTGGCCACGAGTTTCGATGTTCCCGGAACCGCATCGGGCGAGGTAACCGACGAGCTCGCCCAGAAGCTCCCCGACTATTCGGGGGCCTCGGGTCAGATCGTGCTGCACACCGAAGATGGCGAGCCTTTCAGCGACGAACAGCGTGCGGAGGTCGCTGACCTTGCTGCAGGCATCCGCGACTTGCCCGACGTCGCCCGGGTCGTCGACCCGTTCGAGGCCGAACAGGAACGAGCCGACCGACAGCAGGAGATCACCGACGGGCGTGCCCAGCTCGAGCAGGGACGCGCGCAGCTCGAGTCCGGACAGGCACAGCTCGACGCCGCCCGAGCCGAGGTCGAGAGCGGACAGGCTCAGCTCCAGGACGCACAGGAGCAACTGGATGCCGCCCGCGCGCAGGCTGAGGCAGGCGGCGCCCCCGCCTCCCAACTCGCGGCCCTCGACCAGCAGCAGGCTCAGCTGGATGCCCAGCGTCAACAGTTGGATGCCGCGAGCCAGCAGCTCGAGGCGCAACAGGCGGAACTCGATGCCTCTCGTGAGGAACTGGCCGCCAACGAGACGCAGCTCGAGCTCGGTGCCGACCTGCTCGAGCTCTCAGAGGGCATCGGAGTGGTCTCCAGCGACGGCACTACCGCTCTCCTGAACGTCGCGTTCGATGTACCGCTGCTCGAACTCGACGCCGAAGCGAAGCAAGCGGTGATCGATTACGTCGAGGCGCACCCGATCGACGGAGTCGAGGTCGCTTTCTCGACGACCCTCGCGCAGTCCCTCCCGAACCTGATCGGTATCGGGGAGATCGCCGGTGTCGTCATCGCCGCGATCGTGCTGCTGGTCATGCTCGGCACCGTCATTGCCGCCGCGCTGCCCCTCGTCACGGCGCTGGTAGGAGTGGGGATCGCGGTCTTGGCGGCACTCTCCTTGTCGGGCGTGATCGACATGTCTTCTGTCACGCCGATCCTCGGGGTGATGCTCGGACTTGCCGTGGGCATCGACTACTCGCTGTTCATCATCAACCGTCACCGCAAGCAGCTGCTTGAGGGCGCTGACCTCCGCGAGTCGATTGGCCTGGCCAACGGCACCGCAGGCAACGCCGTGACGTTCGCAGGGTCGACGGTGATCATCGCGCTGCTTGCCCTGAATATCACCGGCATCCCGTTCCTCGGCCTCATGGGAACCGTCGGCGCCTTCGCTGTTCTCGTGGCGGTCCTCATCGCCATCACGCTGACTCCTGCACTCCTGCGGCTCGTCGGGATGCGGGTCCTGGGCCGGCGCGCCCGGGCGCGCGTTGGGACAGTGCACCACGCTGACGATCGAGCTCGCGCGATGCCGACCTGGCGTGCGCTGCTCACGGCAGTCGGCGCAATCGTGGCGCTGCTGGTCATCGCGATTCCTGCCCTGTCGATGCGCGTGGGCCTGCCCGACGGATCGAGTGAGCCGGAGGACTCGTACGCCTATCAGGCATACGAGCTGACCGCGGAAGCGTTCGGATCCGGCGCGAACAGCACGCTGCTGGTGACGGCGGCTCTGCCGGGTGACCTGGATGACACCGCTCAGCTGCAGGCTCAGCTCGATGTGGCGACAGCCCTGTCGGAGGTCGAGAACGTGGTGGCCGTCGCGCCGATCGCGGTATCGGATGACGGCACGCTCGCTGCGTTCCAGGTCATCCCGACCGAAGGGCCCAGCGCAGAGTCGACCGAACAAGTGGTCCGAGACCTTCGAGCCCTGCCTCCCGTTGACGGGGAGTACGAGCTCGGCGTAGCCGGGCAGGCGGCGATCAACATCGACATCTCCGAGAACATCGCCGGAGTCCTCCCGCTCTACATCAGCGTCGTCGTCGGCCTGTCGCTTCTCATCATGATCGTGGTGTTCCGGTCGCTGCTGGTGCCGCTGATCGCTACGGGCGGCTTCATCCTGTCGTTGTTCGCAACCTACGGCGCGACTGTCGCGGTGTTCCAGTGGGGGTGGGGAGCCCCGATCTTCGGCCTCCACAGCACGGGTCCGATCCTGAGCTTCCTGCCGGTGCTGCTGGTCGGCATCCTGTTCGGACTCGCGATGGACTACCAGCTGTTCCTGTCGTCGGGGATGCGGGAGGCCTACGTGCACGGCACGCCTGCGCGCGTCGCCGTCATGCGCGGCCTGCGGGCCGGGCGAGCGGTAGTGACAGCGGCGGGGCTCATCATGGTTTCGGTGTTCGGCGGCTTCATCTTCGCCGAATCGACGATGATCCGCTCGATCGGCTTCGGTCTCGCGTTCGGTGTGCTGCTCGATGCCTTCGTCGTACGGATGCTGCTCATGCCTGCCCTCATGCACTTGCTGGGACGCTCCGCCTGGTGGCTGCCGCGCTGGCTCGACCGCATCGTTCCCAATGTCGATGTGGAAGGCGCCAAGCTCGAACGCGCCCACCACGCGCCCTGGGCCGAGGAGGATCAGGCCGAGGTTTCCCACGAATCAGAACCCGCTGCGACGCAGGGGGAAGCGCTCACGCGGCGTGAACTGCGCGAACGCGGCGAACTGTAGCCAGCGGCCGGCGAGCGGCCCGGGCGTCTCTATTGCGTGATCGGCGCGACCACGTAGAGCAGCTGCGCCGTGCCGTCTTCCTGCTCGAGCAGAGTGACGCCCACGGTGTAGTCAGAGCCGGTGAACGACCAGATCTTCATCCCCCCGAAGTCGGACTCGGAGTCTGCGGTGTACCGGGCCTTCAGCTGCTCGATGATGCCCTCACCGTCGGCGACGCTCGGCAGTGTGTAGGTGACGGTGTAGCCACCGTCGACCGCGAGCGCAACGAGTGGTGAGCCGGAAGGGAGCGGGATGTCGGAGGGGAAGCCCTCCGGCACACTCGCGCCGTCACCGGTGTCGATGTCGACGCCGGTGGCGCCCTCGATGGCATCTTCGACGGTGTTGTTGATGAGCTGCTCGACCGGGTTCACGCATCCGGTCAGGGCAATGGCTCCGACGCCGAGCATGAGCGCGGCAGCGACGATTCGGGTCTTCATTGGTGTTCCTCCCCTGGGAGCGCGCGCCGACACGAACACCGGCGATGGTCGGCTCCCACCTCTGAGTGTGGCGACTCGCTGTGCGCCCCGCAAGGGGCGGCGATCACACGGATGGTGAGCCGCTCGAAGACCGCGCAACTCCCAGCATCCGAGCAACCTCTCCGCTGCGCTGCGAGAACCCGATGAGGTCCTGCTCGTCGGGATAAGGCTGGAGCACAACAGTGGTTGCACCCGCGGCGAAGAATGCCTCGACCGTCTCGGCGACCATTGCCACGTCGCCGTGCGCGCGCTCGCGCCCCGCCGGCTCGTCGGATGCCGCGGACCCATCGGTGAACCGCGCCGGGAGGTACACCACGACGGGGTAGTCGTCAGCTCTCTCGGCTGCCGCAGTTCGTACCCGGCTCGCCGCAGCACGCAGTCGGCTCGGGCTCCAGCCCGAGGGAATGACCGTTCCGTCGGCGAGGGCCCCAGCTCTGTCGAGTGTCTTGGGTCCTTCTGCCGCGGCGAAGACGGGAACGGCGACGGTCGGCGGCCAGTCCAGGGCCACGTCATCGAGCTGGACGTACCGCCCGTCGATCGTGACCCGTTCCCCGGAAAGCAGCGCTCGCAGTGTCGGCAAGTACTCCGCCATCAGCGTGAGGGGGGATGCGTGCCGCGCGCCGACCTGCGCCATCCAGCTCTGCACCCCGTGGCCGACGCCGCCGATGATGCGCCCCGGAAACAGCCGCGAGAGGGTAGCGAGCTCCATGGCGGTCAGCGCGACGTTGCGAAGCGGCATGGGCAGCACACCGATCGCGACGGTCAGCTCGGTCGTGGCGGCCAGAGCCGCGGCAGCCGAGGCGATACCCGACTCGCGAAAGCAGTCCTCCCACAGCCACAGCTGGGGTACTCCGGCGTCCTCGACCGAGAGAGCCACTTCCCGGAGACGTTCGGGCGGGAAGGCGGGTTCGAACACGACACCGAGTGAGCGCATGCACCCACGCTAGAGCAGGCAGCCGACAAGCCCGGTGGGCCTCAGGAACCGACCCCGCAGTAGTCGGCCACGGCGTTCAGGATCTCGGCGCGCATGTCCGGCGGGGCCGCCAGCTCGATCTGGCCGTTCTCGCCGCCGACTGTCACATCCGTCGTGAAGATCGTGCCGCGCTTGTCTTCCTGCACGGCATGGGCATCGCAGCGGAACGGCTCGAGCACGATGTTCACCTCGCGGCGAGCGGTATCGCCGGCGGGGAGCTCGATCTGCAGCGGTAGCGCGGCGTCCGGTCCGGTGCCGGCGTCGCCGAAACCGAGGAGGTTGGTCGGGCGGATCGCCTCGATCCTCGCGCCACCGGCTCCGGTCGGCAGGACCCCGAGGGTGAGGATGCCGACACCTCCGCCCGCGCCAGGTTCGAAGTGCGTGAACGAGGCAGCCGCCGCGTCGCCGAGCGCGTCGGCGACACACTCGCGCGCGTGCATCGCCAGCAGGAACTCGAGCGCGTCGGGAAGGTCTGCCCGCGCGATCCCCGAGCGCTCATCGAGACGCCACGCGAACTCCACGGTGGACGCCCCGTCATCGGGAACATCGCAGGCCGGCCTCGGGAGCTGGATACGAATGCCGACAGTGCTGCCCGGAGCGATGACACTCGTCCGTTGGAGCACGCGGTCGGCATCCGTCTCGAAACGCGGGTCAGCCACTGAGAGGGCGTCGACACTCAGCGG
>NZ_DBHD01000011.1:0-5437 GCF_002296025.1 Microbacterium sp. UBA837 | reverse complement strand
CGCTGCTGCACAAGCCGCACACTCACCCCCTCGGGAAGATCCTCGTTCGGGGCCGCGGAAGCACACGCGGCGATCCCGAGGACCAGCGCAGCACCCAGCATCACGGCGACGAGTCGCCGCTGACCCGAGGTACCGGCGGGGCCGGTCACCGGCGGAGCACCTCGCGGGCAACTGTCATGTCCTCCAGCGCGACAGGGTCGATCTCGATGCCCAGCCCGGGGCCCGTGGGCACCCGAACGTGGCCGTCTTCGAGAACGGCGGGCTCGGTGACGATGTCGCGATCGTAGAACCGCGAGGATGCCGAGATATCGCCCGGCAGCGTGAATCCGGGGAGGGCTGCCAGCGCAGCGTTCGCGGCGCGACCGATCCCCGTCTCGAGCATCCCGCCGCACCACACCGGCACGCCGGCCACTCGGCACAGGTCGTGAATACCCACGGCCTCGAGGTAGCCGCCCACGCGCCCCGCCTTGATGTTGATGACGGATGCCGACCCGAGCGCGAGAGCGTCGGCTGCAGCCTTCGACGACACGATCGACTCGTCCAGACACACCGGTGTGCGCAGGCGCTGGGCGAGCGTCGCATGGTCGACGAGGTCGTCCTCCTGCAGGGGCTGCTCGATCAGGAGCAGGTCGAACCTGTCGAGTTCGGCGAGGGTGTCGGCGTCAGCGAGCGTGTACGCGGAGTTGGCGTCCACCTGCAGCGGGATATCGCCGAAGGCATCCCGAACGGCGGCGGTGTCGGCGATGTCGCGGCCGGGCTTGATCTTGATCTTGATGCGGACGTACCCCTCGTCGAGGTATCCACGGACGGTGTCGACCAGAGCGGCGGGGTCGCGCTGGATGCCGACGCTCACACCCGAGGGCACGCGGTCGCGGATCGCGCCGAGGTACTGTCCGAACGGTCGCCCCTCGGCGCGCAGCGCGGCATCGAGTATCGCGAGTTCGAGCCCCGCTTTCGCCATCCGGTGCCCGACAAAGGGTTCCAAGACGGAGGCGACGTCTTCGGGGGCGAGAGTGTGCCGATCCAACAGCGCGGGGATGAGAAAGCGCAGCGACACGTCCCACGCGCCCTGCGTGTACTCGCTCGAGTACAGCGGAGACTCCTGCGTGACGATCTCACCCCAGCCGTCCCCATCGGCAGTCAGCGCCCGCGCGACGATGACCTCGCGCACCGTCTCGGTGCCGAAGGATGTCGTGAATGGCGAGACGAGCGGTAGGTGCAATACCCGCAACTCGATTCCCTCGAGCGTCACTGTGGGAGCGGGCTGTGCGATCGGCATGCGGCCAGGCTAACCCCGACAGGCCAGATCGTTCAGTCGCGCCATATTGCGGGCCAACCGACCCGGCACCCGCAGTTAGGCGCGACCGAAATGGAGGCCACCATCGTTCAGTCGCGCCATATTGCGGGTCACCCAACCCACACCCCACACGAAGGCGCGACCGAAACCGGCCCGCACGACTCAGGCGTCGACGATGAGATAGCCCCGACGCTCGTCGAACCCACCGATGCGGCGGCCCGCGTTCACGTGGGTGAGCAGGGCGTCGCGGACGCGCCGTCGCTCGATGGCAGCGGCATCGGGTTCGCGGCGCCGGAGCGACTCGATGTCGCGGGGAATCGCGACGGATGCCCGGACCTCGGCATCCGTGGGGGTGGGAACCGGCGGCGCGGCCAGGGCCCACGACACCATGAGCCGATCCGATTCGTCGCCGCGGTTGACCCCGTCATCCATCGCGCCGTAGTGGTCCACGAGGTACTCGGTGACGCGCGCGCCCAGCACGGCCAGGTTGAAGTGGGCGTTGCGCGACACGAGCGGATCGAAGGTCCACGTCACGTGCCCGATGCCGCGGCGCAGCCCCCATTCGCGCTGGTGCTGCTTCAGCATCCGTCCGAAGCCCTGACCCTGGGCGCTCGGCAGGATGCCGGTGATGTGCGAGTGCATGGATCGGGCTGCGGGTTCGGCGAAGAAGGCGACGGATGCCCCGACCATCCGCTCGTCCGCGAAGAACCCGACCGCGTAGTTGCCCGAATGGGCGAGGGCGCGCAGCAGGTTCGGCGGCATGCCGGTGCGGTCCCCTCCCCACACCTCCGACAGCACCGCGGAGGCTTCGAAAACCTCTGCCACGGTGTCGAGCTCGCGGATGCTGAGCCGGGCCGATTCGGTGTCGCTCATGAGGCCCTCGGTTCGCGGACGACGGGAATCGAGCCGGTCGCGGTGAGTTCGACCCCCGCCGTGATGACGTGTTCGGCGAACAGTCCCGGCCAGGCCATGACCCCGTAGGGCGTGCGGGCAACGATGAGGCGGCTGTTCGGCAGAAGCTCGTTGAGACGTGTCGCGGTGCGAAGCGGATGCGTCGGGTCACCCGTCCACGCCAGGATCAGCGTCGGCACATCGATGCGCGCGAGCTCCTCCTTCGGCGGCAGGTCAGCTGCCGCAGCTCCCCGCAGCACCGTCGGGAGGAGTGTCTCGTCGACCGCGGGAAGCGACTCGGGAGCATCCGCGAGGGCCGGCGGGACGGGCGTGGTGGAACCGAGCTTCACGAAAGCCTCGACACCGTGGCGTTCGATGAGCTCCGCGTTCGTTCGGTAGACCTCGGCCTGCGCGCGGCGGGTACCCCATGCCGTCGGCGGAACCATGAGGGTCAAGCTCGCGAAGCGGACCGGATCCTTGAGTGCGGCGTGCAGCATCGTGCCGGTCCCCATCGATGGCCCCACGCCGTGAACCGCTTCACCGGGAGCGACGGCATCCAGCACCGCCAGGAGGTCGTCGGCGAGGTTGTCCCACCGGTAGTCGAGCGGATCCTCGGTCCCCGTCGAGCCACCGTGGCCGCGCGCGTCGATGCGGAGGATGCGGTGATCCCGAAGGGCCCGGCCGAGGTCAAGACCGAGGTGGCTGTCTCGGCTGCGGCTGGACATCAGACCGTGCAATTGGACGACCAGCGGACCGTCATCACCGGTCACATCGAAGTCGAGTGTGGCGCCTCGAATCCGCAGCGTGCTCACGTGCCCTCCCGGGCGTCCTCTGTGCGAAACGGTTGCCGCCTAGACTACGCGCGATGCGCTTGACGAACGTCGCCCGAATGACGCTGCCCCCAGGCCGAGTCCGCAGCCTCGTGTTTCCCGCCGAGGTTCTGCCCGACACGGAGCCGCTGACGCTGTCATTCGACCAGGGTCGGCACGTCTCCGAAGGAGATCGACCCGGGTCATGGATGGCGATCTCGTTTCGCCTCCGCACACCGGCAGCCCCCGACGAGATCGCTGACGCGTGGGCCACCGTCGTCGACAGGCACGGCACCCTCAGTACCGTGTTCGATCGGGACGATGTCGGAACCGTGCGGGTACGACCGGCGCGACTGGGCGTCGGACGGTGGGTGACGCATCCGGCACCGCCCGAGCGGCTGACACGCGAAGTGCTGCGCGAAGTGCTCGACGACGGATGCCGGCCCTTCGCCACCCCCTCCCACCGGCTGTGCCTCATCGAACCCGGTGGCGGGGCCGACCCGACGATCGTGATCGCCTCCGATCACGCACACGTCGACATGTGGTCGCTTCTCGTACTCGCGCGGGATCTCGCCGAGGTCGTCGACGACGAGCGGGAGGATCGCACGCCGGGTGGGGCGCTGCCTGCACCGCGAGCGTTCGCCGAGCACTCCGCAGAGCTTGCGGCCCGCGCTCCCGCGCCCGAAGCGATCACGACCCGATGGGCGGAGATCCTGGATGCCGAGGGCGGCCAGATGCCGCTGTTCCCCCTGACGTTGGGCGACGTCGCGGGGTCGCGATCGGAGATCGTCGATGTTCGCGACGTCTTCGACGGCTCCGAGTTCGAGGCCTTCTGCGAGCGCGCCGCCGCCGCGGGGGTCCGCGCTATCGCTATCGCGGTATCGGTCATGACGCGCGTGAGCCTCGCGATGGGTGACCAGCCGCTGCGCGCGGTGTTCCCCGTGCACAGCCGGCACGATCCGCAGTGGCACGACTCGGTCGGATGGTTCATCACGAACGCCGTGATCGAGTCATCCGACCCCTCGCCCCTCGCATGCGCCCAAGCGGTGAAGGAAGCGATCGGCCTCGGCTCGCATCCGCTCGGCCCGATCCTCGCTCCGTACGGCGGCATGCCGGCAACCCCTGGGATGTTCGCGGTGTCGTGGCTCGATACCGGGCGACTACCGATCGCGCCGGGCAGGCTCCGCGACATCCAGTACGTGTCGGCGGTGGTGCGCACCGACGGCGTCATGATCTGGTTCATCGCGAACGAGACAGGCCTGCACCTGCGCTGCCGCTACCCCGACACCCCGGAGGCCCGCCGAAACGTCGGCGCCTGGCTGGATGCCGTCCACTCCGGACTGCGGGAGACGATCGGCGACTGAGCGGTTCGGGCAGAATCGATCCATGCCCGCAGCCCAGCTTCCCGTCGATCACGCCTGCCTCATCGTCCATGGCACGGACTCCCCCGGCATCGTGGCGGCGGTCTCGGCGCTGATCACGCGGCAGGGCGCGAACATCGTGCAATTCGACCAGTACTCCGACAACCCTGCCGGCGGCGCCTACTTCCAGCGCGTCGTCTTCCACCGGCCAGGCCTGCGCGAGGCGCTGCCCGCGATAGAAGACGACCTTGCCACGACCCTGGGCGACGGGTTCGATCTGCAGTGGGCGATCACCGACCAGTCGGTTCCGAAGCGGATGGCGATCCTCGCCTCGAAGCAGGACCACTGTCTGCTCGACCTCCTGTGGCGTCATCGTCGCGGCGAACTGCCGGTGGAGATCCCGGTCGTCATCTCGAACCACACGGATGCCGAGGCTGATGTCACCGGTTTCGGCATCCCCTTCGTGCACGTGCCTTCGGTCGCCGGGCCCGACAAGAGCGCCAGTGAAGCCCGCATCCTCGAGGTGCTGGCTGACGCGGATGCCGACTTCGTGGTTCTCGCCCGCTACATGCAGATCCTGAGCGGCGAGTTCCTCGAGAGCGTGCGGGTGCCCGTGATCAACATTCACCACTCGTTCCTTCCAGCGTTCGTCGGCGCCCAGCCCTACCGCCAGGCGAAGACCCGCGGCGTGAAGCTCATCGGAGCGACCTCGCACTACGTCACCACCGACCTCGACGAGGGGCCGATCATCGAGCAAGACATCGTGCGGGTCACGCACGCCGACACTGCTGCAGACCTCGAACGACGTGGCGCTGACGTGGAACGTTCAGTGCTTTCGCGCGCCGTGCTCTGGCACGCGCAAGATCGCGTCATCCGTCACGGAAACCACACCATCGTCTTCTGACCGTTCGGCCCCACGGGGCACATTGTCGCGACACCGAAGCGCCGGATAGGCTCGCGGAGTCCCCTATCTCGAGGAAGAGGCAGCTCATGGCCATTGCAGTGACAAATCCTGCGACCGGCGAAGTCATCGAAACCTTCGAGCCTCACGATGAGGCCGAGGTCGAGCGCCGCATTGC
>NZ_DBHD01000025.1:0-26510 GCF_002296025.1 Microbacterium sp. UBA837 | reverse complement strand
CTGCAGATGCAGTTGCGTCGCCTCGCCGCCCTCGAACGGCAGAAGATCATCGACGAAGCCACCGAGCTCGAGGCTCAGATCCTGGACTTCCAGGCGATCCTCGCCGACCCGATGCGCCAGCGTTCCATCATCCGCGACGAACTCACCGCTATCGTCGAGCGCTTCGGCGATGATCGACGCACCGAGATCCTGCCCGGCTACGACGGCGACATGTCGGTGGAAGACCTCATCCCCGAAGAGGAAATGGTCATCACCGTCACCCGCGCCGGGTACATCAAGCGCACGCGCAGCGACAACTACCGGTCGCAGCACCGCGGCGGCAAGGGCGTCAAGGGCGCGCAACTGCGGGCTGACGACGTCGTCGAGCACTTCTTCGTGACGACAACCCACCACTGGCTGCTGTTCTTCACGAACAAGGGCCGCGTCTACCGGGCGAAGGCGTATGAGCTTCCCGAGGCGGGGCGCGACGCGAAGGGCCAGCACGTCGCGAACTTCCTCGCGCTCCAGCCCGAGGAAGAGATCGCTCAGATCCTCGACATCCGCGACTACCAGGCAGCCCCCTACCTGGTGCTGGCCACCCGCAGCGGCCTGGTGAAGAAGACGCGCCTGACCGAGTACGACACCAACCGCCAGGGCGGCGTGATCGCCATCAAGCTGCGCGGCGGTGAGGGTGAGGATGCCGGAGACGAACTGACCTCCGCGATGCTCGTGGACGAAGGCGACGACATCCTGTTGATCAGCCGGGAGGGTATGTCGCTGCGGTTCACCGCGACGGATGCTGCGCTTCGCCCCATGGGACGGGCGACCGAGGGCGTCAAGGGAATGTCGTTCCGCGGCGACGATTGCCTGCTGTCGGCATCCGTGGTTCGTGACGAGGGATACGTGTTCGTCGTCACCGAAGGCGGCTACGCCAAGCGCACGGATGTGGCCCAGTATCGGGAGCAGGGCCGCGGTGGCCTGGGCATCAAAGTCGCGAAGCTGACTGAGGATCGAGGGGTTCTCGCGGGCGGCTTGATCGTCTCGGAGGACGACGAGGTCTTGGTGGTTCTTGCCAGCGGCAAGGTGGTACGCTCTGCCGTGGCCGAGGTCCCCGCCAAGGGTCGCGACACCATGGGTGTCGTCTTCGCCCGCCCCGATGACGAGGATCGCATCATCGCGGTCGCGCGTAACGGAGAGCGGGTTGTGGCAGAAGTCGCCGCGGCCACGGATGCGTCGGATGACGCCGCCTCCCCCCAGATCGTTGAAGGAAGTCCCGACGCATGACGACGGTTGCCGACAAACTCGCCAAGAAATCCAGCAAGACCACGACGAAGCAGGTGCGCCTGCGGCTCGTTTACCTTGACTTCTGGTCGGCCGTGAAGCTGTCGTTCCTCGCGGCTGTCGCGATCGCCATCGCGACCGTCGTGTTTTTCGTCCTGATCTTCCTGATCCTGGAGAGCACGGGCCTCATCTCGCAGGCTGACGAGTTCATCGGCAGCGTGACCGGCGAAGCCTTCTCCATGTCGGCAATCTTGTCGCTCCCGCAGGTTCTGGCGTTCTCGGCGATCGTCGCGATCCTGAACCTCGTGGTCGTGACCGTTATGGGCGCCGTTGTTGCCGGCATCTACAACCTCGCGGTGAAGGTCACCGGCGGACTCCTCGTCGGCTTCACCTCGAACTGACGCGCCAGCCGTTCACGCATCGGCTCGGCGAACGCCGGCGCTAAACGACGGTGGTGCCGAGCAGGGTACCGATCGCGTAGGTTGCCGCTAGCGCCAGCGCGCCACCGATAACCAGGCGCAAGACAGCGCGTCCCTGCGACGCGCCGCCCAGGCGCGCGGAGATAGAACCGGTGACCGCCAGCGCGATGAGCACTGCCACGACGGTGACCGGCACCCGCCACTCCGGCGGGGGGAGCAGAATCGCGAGCAGCGGCAGAAGCGCTCCGAACGTGAACGCCACAGCCGACGAGAACGCGGCTTGCCACGGGCTGACGAGGTCGTCCTGATCGATGTGCAGTTCCACCTCGAGGTGAGCCGCGAGGGCGTCGTGGGCCGTGAGCTCCTTCGCGACCTGCACCGCGGTGTCGCGACTGAGACCCCGCTCCTGGTAAAGCTGCGTCAACTCTTCCAGCTCTTCCGCCGGCATCTCGGCCAGTTCGCGGCGCTCTTTCGCGATGAGTGCGCGTTCGCTGTCGCGCTGACTGCTCACCGACACGTACTCGCCGAGCGCCATCGAGATAGCGCCGCCGACGAGGCCGGCCACACCTGCGAGCAGGAGCGCCGGAGTGTCGGTCGTCGCGCCCGCGACACCGACAACGAGTGAGGCAACGGAGACGATGCCATCATTGGCACCGAGAACACCGGCTCGCAGCCAGTTGAGCTTCTGGCTCACGCCGGTGGCGTGCGGCTCGTGGGCGTGTGTTGCGTCTGTCACGCCGCTCAGTCAACAACTCCACCATGGCGGTGCGCAATGAAGGATCGGCTAAGCGAACTCCGACGGCGGACCGGGAGGGGCCGCGCGGAGCGCTCGCTGCGATCCAGCGCCCGGATTCGTGGAAACCGCGCCCCGTCGGGTAAAGTCTTGGAGGTTGACGGTGCGATGCGCCGACAGCGCACGGGGCTATAGCTCAGGCGGTTAGAGCGCTTCACTGATAATGAAGAGGTCCCAGGTTCAAGTCCTGGTAGCCCCACGCAAGCCCCGGGGCCTTAGCTCAGTTGGTAGAGCGCCTGCTTTGCAAGCAGGATGTCAGGAGTTCGAATCTCCTAGGCTCCACAATTTCAGACGTACTAGAACACCTGACATCGGTGGAAGCCTGTGTTGGTGCGAGGGCGGCGAACGGCTCAGCGAGTCGGATCGTCGCCCTTTCGTCTTCGCTGATCTCGATGCCGTTGGTGAGCGCTTGGTTCGCCAGTCGCTTGCCTTGGTCATTGGTGCGCGCGTAGAGGGTGGCGCAGTCGACGAGCAGGCTGAGCGCGGTGCTGAGGTGTTTGCGTGAACCCTCGTGCTGATCGTGTTCGCTGGCCAGGCGACGGTCGATGTCAGCAAGCCCGGCCCGGATGCGGTCTTGGTGCCGTTTGAGGGTTTCCAGGTCGATGGCGTCGGCGAAGTGCGCGGCGAGCAGCTTGTCGCTCTCATTCTGGAGTCGCTTGCGGTTCTCGGTCAGCTCGGCCAGTTCCTGGGAGCGGGAGGCGAGCCGTTCATCGAACGCTGCCTCGACCCGTGTCACGAGCGCGGCGTACTGCTCTTCGGTGATCGAGATGTCTCGGTAGCAGTCCGCGACCAGCTGCTCGGCGATGCCGACCGGCACAGCCCGCCGGGTGCAGTTCTTCCGTTTGGAGGCCCGACCGGAGCACACATAGTAGGCGTAGCGCACGCCTTGCTTGTTGGCTGGGTAGTCCAGTTGCATCCGTGACCCGCACTGGCCACAGAACAGGGAGCCTTTCAGGTAGTGGTCGTGCGTGCGGCGGCGCTCAGCGGCGATCTTGCGGGAGTCGAGTAGGCGATGGACTTGCTGCCAGGTCTCGACATCGACCAGCGGTTCGTGGGTCCCGGACTGCTCGGCTCCCTTGTAGCGCACGATGCCGATGTAGTACGGGTTGCGCAGCATCGAGAAGAACGTGGAACGGCCCACCGGCCCAGACGGGCGCTTCGGTGTGGGTACGGTGGTGAGTCCGCGCGCGGTGGCCTCGGTGAGGAGGCCGACGACGGTGTGATCGCCGGTCGCGTACTGCTCGAACACCCACCGCACCAGCGGGGCGCGCTCGGCGTCGATCTCGACGGTGCGGTACTCGCGGCCTTGCTCGTCGCGCTTGCGGACGTTGAGGTAGCCGATCGGTGCTCGCATCGGGGTTCCGCCGGTCTCGAACTTCTGGTTCAGGCCCTTGCTGACCTCGGATGCGAGGTTCTTGGAGTAGAACTCCGCGATGGAGGACATGATGCCGTGCAGCAGCATCCCCGAGGGTGTCTCGTCGATGTTCTCCGTCGCGGACACCAAGGTGACCCCGGCTTCGACCAGCCGACGGTGAATCTCCACATCGTCCAGGCGGTTGCGGGCGAGGCGGTCGACCTTGTGGACGATGCAGTAGGTGACTTGATGCGTGGCGATGTACTCCAGCATCCGTTGCAGGTCTGGCCGGTCAGCTGAGCGGGCGGACTCTCCGGCGTCCACGAACTGAGCGACGATTCGTGCGCCGAGGTCTTCGGCTTTGCGTGCGTTCGCTTGGCGCTGGGCGGGGATGGAGAACCCTTCGTCACGGCCTCCCTTGGTGGCCTGTTCCTTGGTCGAGACGCGTTGATACGTCACCGCTGTCAGAAGCGGTGACGTATCCGTGTCCTGCATGGGCATCGTTAGGGTCATGGTGGTTTCCTTGCTCGTCCGCCGATGTGCAGGCGGGCGTCTGTCGATCGCTGGCGTGTTGGTCACCGATGCGGCGCTGCTGCTCATCAAGCTCCTGGGCGTGAAGTCCGTCGGCGATGTGCAGAACCAGCGCGATCAGTTGCTTGTTGTCAGGGCTGGAGCGCAGCCGAGGTTCGGCCGAGATGCGTCGGCCCGTGCTGGTCACCCGGTAGTGCCTCATGCCCGTTAGGTGAACGATCCTGCCCCGCAGTTTCCCGTGTCCTCGTTGCCCGTTCGTGGTGGCGAGCCTTGAGGAGTCGGGCGAGGCTGAGGGGGCCGAAGATGAGGAACTTGAAGGCGTTGTAGATGCACAGGAGCACGATCAGGTGCAGCCAGCCGGGGCCATCGTCGTCGATGAGGGTGGTGCACTGGTAGGCGATGGCGAAGTAGCCGATCGACAGCAGCATCGCGGGTACACCCCAGCGCAGTCCACGCCTGGTGCGCAGGGTGTCGAGCAGGATGTTGGTGGGCATCCAGACGCGCAGGAATGTGCGGATGTGGATGCTGAGGTTCCAGGTGAGTCGGAGCATGACGGAGTCCTCCCAAGCGGCGACGCCTTGATGGGATGGACTCACCTGGGCGGGGTGCCCGGCTCGTCATGCCGCCTCCACGGAGGGTGACGGCCTAGCTGAAGTGATGTCGCCTGTGCCCTTAATTCTACCGGGTCAGCTGACGCTCGGGAAGGGCATGCGCGTGGGGCCGAGCTGAGTGGCTCGACCCCACGAGTGTTCTTTGGAATTTCAGGCGATTTCGCCGGTTTCCGGGTTGAGGCTGGCGTAGTAGTCGTGTTCGATCTGACGGCGACGTTCGACGTCGGCGATGACGAACGCGACGAAGTCCTCGTCACGGTTGGTGATCGGGGTGTCTTCGATCGGGTCGGCGTCGTGCTCTCCGGGCCAGGTGGTTTGTCGGGTGGGGCGGTCGCGATCCAGTCGAGTGCCGGAGGCGGCTACCCAGTCGCGCAGGCGTTGCCGGGCGTCGGCGAAGTCGCGGAGCCAACCGATGGGGGCGCTGCCGTTCTGCTGCGGGTCGTAGGCGTTGAGCCAGTGGGTGTGCAGCGCGGACAGTTCCCACAGCAGCTCGGGATGCCGGTGCCACATGGGAGGGACAACCGAGGGCGGTAGACCGTAGGTGGTGCGCAGCCAGTTGACCCATTGGTTCAACTCCAGCCAGGCTTGCTCGGCGTCGTGGGCGCTGAGCAGGTTCCAGTTGATCGGGCCGGGTGGTTCCTCCAGCACCGGCCCGAGATCGCCGCGAGGCTCGGGTGCCGAGGCGGGGTCGAGGTCGGGGTCGGGCCGTTCGTCGGGCTCGTCACCGAGCGCGCGGGTGTCGTCGTCGCTCATGACCTGCTCCCGCTCAGTGGCCCAGCGTCGCGGCCTCGCGAGCCTGGGAGGACTGCTCGGGACGTTCGAATGCTTGGCTGCGGTCAGCCCCGGGCGCTTGGCGGGCGGGGCCGCTGCGTGGTTCGCGGTCGATGACCAGGCGCGTGCTGACGGGGTTCGGGGTGAGGGTGTCGGCGCGGAACTCCTCGCGTTCGGCCCCGCTGGTGGGGTCGGTGAACTTCTCGAACCGCCCGGTGGCAATGAATTCGTCGCCCTTCTTGAACAGCTCCATCGCGGCTTCGGCAGCCTTGTAACGCACGGCGAGGTCGTGGAAGGTCCGGTCGGTCTTGGTGAAGGTGCCGTCGTCCTCGCGTCGCCAGTGGTCGACGCCGACGCGGGCATAGAACCGGGGTGTGCCGGTCTTCTCGCTGTGGGTCAGTCTCGGGTCACCGGCGATGTGGCCGATCATGATCGTGCCGTTCTTGATGCCCATCACGCATCCTCCTGTCCTCTCGCACCGCCGC
This sequence comes from Microbacterium sp. UBA837, assembly GCF_002296025.1. Lineage (NCBI taxonomy): Bacteria > Bacillati > Actinomycetota > Actinomycetes > Micrococcales > Microbacteriaceae > Microbacterium > Microbacterium sp. UBA837. The sequence continues at coordinate 20,286 of NZ_DBHD01000025.1, read as the reverse complement.
TGATGGGGCCGGTGTGACAGGACAGGTGCTCTCACATTCCCCGTGGGGGAAGGTCACGCGAGTCTTTGCCAGCGGTGACGAACGCTCCGGTGCTGCTCGGGGTCCGGGTCGGATCGGCTCGCACGCCGAGCGCAGGTCGGTGCGCGCGGATCGTTTTGACGGTCAAGTCCGTTCCCGGTGGTTGCTCGGCGGGTGGAGGCGCGTCGGGCTCGGTCTGGTCGATGTCATCTTGCATCGCGGCCAGCTGGGTCTCGATTCGGGCGAGATCTTTCTCCGCGTCGGCGAGGGCCTTGGCGTGACGGAACGGCTGGCCGATGCGCTGCTCGGCGTCATCGCGTTCGGTCTCGGCGCTGGCAAGGTCGCTGCGGGCTTGCTCGAGTAGCGAGGGGATGCCGGAGGCACGGTTCTCGATGCGCTGGATAAGCCCAACGCCGCCGTCGAGAAACGACTGGCGGGTCATGATGAACCCGCTGCGCGGCACCCCGTCGAGCCGGATGTTCACCACAGGGTCGGCCCCGACTGCCGGGCTGGACGAGACAATCACGTCGAAGCCGCTGATCTGGCCGATGACGCCATAGTCGCGGGAGGCGTAGCGCGGTGCCCACTTCAAGTCGGAGTCGTGCGCCCACGACGTGAGCGCGTGCGCGGCATCGGCTCGGGAGGTGTAGGTGCTGCCGCGAAGCTCGATGCGGAACTTGTCACCGGAGGTATCGGTGACGCGCGGCAGCTCGGATGCCTGATCGAGTGCGCTCTCGGCGGCGCTGAGGTGTCCTGCGGCCTGCCGGAGTGCGTCGCCGGCGGCCCAGGCGTCGGCAGCGCCGAGGCCCAGGTCACCGTCATCGTGGGCGGCGCGATCTTGATAGATGAGGCTGGCCTCGCCGAGTTGGATGAGCGACTGTTCGAGCGAACGCGTCGCGCCGAGCAGTTCCCCGACGATGCCGTAGAGCTTGTCGGGATCGTCGATGCGCAAGGTGGCGTGGGCGAGACCTTGCAACGCTTGACGGGCTTCGGCTGCATCAGCGGTCGGGTCATTGAACGTAGGCATGGCGGGCCTCCAGATGAATCAGTGCGGATGGCTGGGAGGTGGGCTCGACGGTTCAGACCTTGCGGCACAGCGGCAGCGCGGCGGCGGTGAACGCTTGGGCCTGCTGGCCAACCAGCACGCGGGTCTCGCACGAGGCTTGGATGGCGGCCTGCTCGATCGCTGCGACCGCCGCGTCCAGTCCCTCGAGCGAGTCGGCCGACACCGAGATCAGGCCGGTGTAGCGGAGCACTCCATGCCCGGCGGTGAGGTCTGCCTCCTGCTGCAACACGTCGTAGTACTCGGCGGTCTGCGAAGCGTCCTCGATCTGCCCAATGCGGGCGCGCTGGGCAGCGTCGCTGACGTACTCGGTCTTCTTGCGGCGAATGTCGCGCGCGGCCTGATCGGTACGCAGCGGGGTACAGATCAGCGAGAACGCCCGGTGGATGCCACTACTGAGCAGCACGGGTGAGAGAAACCCCGGATGCAGCATCGAGCGCGGCCACTCCGAAATCCAGACAACACAGTGATAGGCCGAGTCGCTGCGCAGATGCGCCCAGGACTCGGTGACTGCGACCGGACCTGCGGTGGCGAGGTCGTGGCCGAGGTCGCCGTGGCGTTCCAGCGTCGCGGCGATAGCCGGGTCATACGCCGAGCGTAGGATGACCGCGATCTGCCCCGTGCCCAACCAGCCCTTGCTCGTCAGTTCTGCCGAGCGCAGCGCCGCCGACAGGGTGCCCATCTCCTGCCGCAGCACGGCGGCTGCGCCCTTGATGCCGCCGCCAGCGGTGCGGATCTGGCGGGCAGCGGCGCGCATGTCCAGGCTCAGGCTGAGCGTGGTCGCGTGACGCTCCCCGGCAGGCCCGGCCCGGTCGATGAGTTCCTGATAGGTCGTCGCCGCCCACGAGCCGTCAGCGGTGCCGTGCGCGGCCCACCACTCGGCCAAACCCTGCCCGGAGTCCGGCAGGGTGCGTTCCAGCACTTGCAGGGTGGCGATGCGCCCGGAGCGGCACACGGTCGCCAGCACCCGGCCCCACGCGGTCACGCGGCGTTCCTGCTCGCCGGGGTCGAGCAGCACGAATGCCGGATGGGTGATCTCGGTGATCACGGTGAGGGTTCCGGCGGTCGGGTCGTGCACCATCCCGGCCCCGGTCTCGGGGTCGGTGTACTCGCGCAACCTCGCCATGTCGCCGGGCAGCGCGAGCGTCCCGGCAGGGCGTGGGGTGACGATCCTGCGCCGGTAGGCCAGTTGCCTGCCGGTGCTGCGCCACAGCCACCAGCAGGCCACCGGCAGCCACTCGACCAGCGGGCGGCCCGCGACTGGAATCCAGGTGATCGCGGCCGCGATCACCCAGATGGGCGCGGTGAGGAGGAACAGGACACCGCCGCCGCTGTAGAACGCGGCCACGAGGCTCGCCCCGCCGACGCCGAGGGTGATCAGCTGGCTCAGCGACAGGCCGAGCAGGATGCCGCGTCTGGTGAGGCGGGAGAACTTCACGGGAACCAGCTCGCCGCCGCTGTGCTCGTGGGCCGTTTCAGTGCTGGGCATGGCGGGTCACTCCTTCGTCGGCGTGGGCTTCGGCGGTGGCGGGGAACTGTTCGGGCTCTTCGGCAGCGGTTGCGAGGGCGGTGGTGCGTGCGGGGTGACCGGGGCCTGCGCTGACTGCTCGGCACCGCTTGCGGCTTGATCGGCTTGACCGGCGAGCGCCTGGCCCGCTTTCGGCCCGGCGGTCGCGGCTGCTTTGACTACAGCGGCACCCGCCACGACTCCGGCGGCGACTGGCCCGGCCGCCGCCGCACCTCCACCTGCACCGGCACCTGCGGCCCCGGCAGAACCACCCGTACTCGCGCCAGCACTGCCCGCCGATGACGGCGGCGGTGTTGGCTTCGCGGTAGGGCCGCCACCGGCCCCGCCGCTTCCGCTGCTGGGTTTCTTGTCGCCGCCTTTGCTGCCTTCGTCGAGCACTTTCTTCGGGTCGCCGCCCTGCGGCTTGCCCGGCGTCGGCATGGGCCGGTTGAGTGCGCTCTTGGCCTCCTGCTCGGTTCCCATCGAGTTGTAGAGGTCGAAGCCGATGAACGACAAGAACCTGTACGTCATGTACGGGGCGAACCCGGCCAGTGCCATCAGCACGACCCCGGCGAGGGGGTCGGCGATGTTTGACAGGTCGCCGTCGATCGGGGCTGACACCTGGGTGACGGCGACCAGCAGGATCACGACGAGTACGAGCTTGGACAGGATCAGCGCGATGACGAACATCGCCCACTTGGAGATCCACCCGCGTGTGGCATCCCACGAGGCACCGGCGAACGCGAACGGGGCCAACACGACCGCGACCAGCAGCAGCGCCTTGCGGATGAGCAGGCTCAGCCAGACGATCGCGGCGGCTGCGATGGCGAGGGAGGCGAGGAAGATCGTCAGAATCGCTCCGACACCGGGAGCGCCGACGTTCAGTGCGGTCAGCCCGGCAACGAGGATGGCGATCTTGTCGCCCATCGTCTCGGTGGTCTCGCCTGCGGCTTGGATGATCCCGACCGCGAGCTGGTCGGTGATCTCCAGCAGCAGGGCTGTGAGGGTGATGACCACGAAGGAGCCGAGCACGCTCTTGGCCAAGCCCAGGGCGGCTCGGGAGAGGGCGGCGGGTTCTCGGCGGATCATGCCGGTGATCAGTTGCAGGCAGAAGAACAGCAGCATGACGAACACGGCGATACCGAAGATCAGGTTGTACACGCCCACGTACTCGCCGCTGGTGACATCGACCAGCGTGGTCGAGTCGAAGACCGTCCACACGGCCTCGAAGAGCCAGCCGGCGGCCTCGCCCATCGCGCTGGCGAGCCAGTCGAATGGTGCCGAGATCAACGACGCGGCAGCCTCGCCAGCGGTGTCGCAGACGGTAGAGATGACGGGGATATCGCACACGCCCATCACGAGCCTCCTTGTGGTTCGGAGATGGATGGGCCGGGTCAGACGGTTTGGCCGACGCCCCAGAAGAAGTTGATGAGCGTGACGGAGGCGCCGCAGACCACGGCGGCGCCGCACGAGACCAAGACGCCGATCTTGCCCCGGCCTGCCAGATGCGGGTTGGAGGAGTTGGAGCCGTAGGCCCAGATGATCGCCGAGACGATCAACGCCAAGACCGACAGGATCAGGCCCACGGTCATGACCGCGCCGACGATGGTGCGCAGCTGCTCGATTCCCGGCAAGCCGCTGGAGTTGGGGTCGATGTCGATCACGGCAGTTCTCCTTTTGCGAGGCGATGGATGGTTCTGCCATCAGGTGCTCCCCGCTGCCACATACACGAGAAGCGCCCGCCCCGGACGGGGCGGGCGCTCAGAAGCCGAGTGGGTCAGAGTTGCTGGCCGACGCCGATCAGCCAGTTCATCCACGCGACACCGGCACCGGCGAGCACTGCCCCGCCGAGGGAGACCAGCACTCCGACACGGCCTTTGGAGGCGGCGGCGTAGTTGCCGGTGCTTGATGAGACCGCCCAGATGATCGCCGAGACGATCAGCATCAACACCGCGATCACGAGCGCGAACATCAGCAGTGCCCCGACGACCTCCCGTAGGTCGCCGATACCAGCCAGTCCGTCGAAGTCGGGGAACACGTCCATGACGCACCCGCTACTTCACCGTGACGTGCAGGTGGTCGTAGTGCCCACCCGTCACGTTGTCGGGGTCGTGCATCCCGCCGCCGTTGTACGGACGCCAGCCCTCGGCATCGCGGGAGACCGACCAGATCTTGCCCTGCCAGATCAGGTACTCGACGCCGAGAGCTTCGGCGTGGGTCTGCATCCACTCGGTGACCTGCCAGCCGTAGTCGAGTTGCTCGGCGGTCGGGTATTGACCGATCGCGTTGCCGAACGTCAGATCACACGCCCTGCCCAGGGGATGCTCCGATTGAGTGCCGGGGCGGGGCGAGTAGCAGCCCCACCCGGTGTTGGGAAACTGGGTGAGAGTCTGCTCATACAGGTGCAGCATCCGGGCGGTGACCTGACCGTTCGAGGTCGGATCGTCGACCATCCGGTTCGGGTCGTCACTGTCGAACGGTGCCGGGTCACCGGCGGTTCCGTTGGTGCCCCCGCAGCCGTTGGGAGGTCCGGTTGAGGCTTCGGGAAGGTCGGCGACGTTGTGCTGGTTCAGCCATGCTGCCGGGTCGATCTGTTCGCCGTTGGTGCCGCCGGGTCGGACCTCGAAGTGCAGATGTGCGCCGGTGCTACGTCCACTCGACCCGACGTCGCCGATGTGTTGGCCAGCGCGCACGCGGTCTCCGACCGAGACATGGATGCCGGGCTGCCACATATGCGCGTAGGCCGTGGCGACGCTCTGCCCGTTGATGGTGTGCTCGATGATGATGAGACCGCCGTAGCCGCCTGAGAACTCGGCCACGGTCACTGTGCCGTCAGCGGCGGCGAGGATGGGGGTGCCGTCAGCTGCGCCGAGGTCGAGGCCGGAGTGATAGGAGGTCTCGCCAGTGAAGGGGTCGCTGCGATGCCCGAACTCGCTGGTGACGACCCAGGTGCCCTCGGGCAGGGGGAACACGACCCGCGAGGACTCGGTGACCTGTCCGGCGGTGAGCAGATAGGGGCCGGGCGCGGTGGCCGGGCCACCGGAGCCGGTGAGCGTGGTGAGGATGGTGGCCGCGACTGGCTCATAGTTGTTGTACCTGTCGGGGTAGGCCGAGACCTCGACGGCCTGTGCCGCTTCGCCCTTGCCCATCTGCTGCCAGCCGGGAATGTCGAGCAGGCCACGCGGACTCGGGAAGTTGGGGCCGTCCGGCCCGCCATAGAACGCCCGCGCTTGATACGTGGAGTCCATGAGGTCGGCGACCGTTCCCCACCCCGACTGCGGGCGCATCTGGAACAGGCCGAGTGAGTCATGATCGCCGCCGTTGCCGTCGTTCGGGTAGTCGGCACTCTCGGGGTAGGCGGAGGTGTTCGACAGCATTCGCAGGGTGGATTCGGTCAGTGCGGCCATGAGTGCGATCTGGATGCCGTCGCGCCCCACCCCGTCAATGCCGGAACCGATCTCGATGATGGTGGCCGCGTGCATGAGTTGCTGCCGGTTCAGCGTGATGGTCTCGCCGTTCGCGGTGGTCGTGGTCAACTCATCGGGGATGTTCCCCACGGTGATGCCGGTGCCGTCGATCGTGCAGGCTGCGTTCGCGGCGGGGTTCATCAGCACCCCGATAGCCAGCAGACCCATGAATGGGCCGAGCAGAAGCAAGGCAGCGAGGGCCATGACTGCTTTCTTCATCATGTCCTCCGTTTCAGCGCAGCGGCTGATCGAGCATCGACAGGCGCAGCAGGTAGCAGGACGGCACTGCACCCGCCTCGGGCGTGCTGGTCTCGTTCGGGCTGCCGGTCGCCGGGTCGTTGGGTGGGCAGGCGAGGAAGATCGTGAACGCCACCGGGTGCTCCGACGTCACGGGTTCGTCGTTCCAGGTGCCCTCGCGGTGCCGGGTGCCCTCGATCGTGATAGCGGTGGCCCCGACCGGGAGTTGGCCGGGCCGGGCTTGCTCGACCGCTTGCGCCCACTGCTCGGGCACATAGGCGTCGGTGATGGTCAAGTACTGGCTCGTGCTGTACTGGCGCAGATCCACCCAGGCGTCACGCGACGGCAGGTAGGAGGCGAAATCAGAGGCCAGGCCCGCCTGCTCGTTCCCGGTCGGGTCGCCCACGTCCAGCAGCACAGTGGTGTAATCCAGCGGCAGGAACCCGCTGGTGGTATCCCAGGTGAAGAGTGCGTGCGCGGCCTCACCCGCGAACTCTTCCGCGTCAGTCGACGGGGTGATCACCGGCAGACGCGGAGACAACGGGTCGGGGTCGATGCGAATCGGCGTCGGTGGCCCATCGGGTGAGGGGTCGGCGTCGTTCGGGCCGGTCACCAGCCCGTAGACACCGATCGCGGCCAGGACGAGGAACGCGACCCCGGCGCAGACGAAGGAGATCAGTCGGCGGCGGGTACGGGCGGGATCATCGGGAGTCGTCTTCATGACCCCCAGGTGCGCCGTCCGCGCACCCGACGAGGGTTAGAGCGCTCGGAGGTGCCTGCGTGGGCTGTCCAGCGCCTGCCGTGCCGTGCGCAGTTCGTCGGCGAACGTGCGGGTGCCGTCAGCGGTCGCCAGGAACGAGGCGATCTGCTCATCGGTGAGGTCGTTCGCCAGTGCCTCGGCGTCGTAGTGCGTCCACCAGTCGGCAAGCTCGCTCCAGGTGGCGACGAACGCGCGCACCGGCCACCGTGCAGGCTCGGTCTCGCCCGTGGAAGTGACCGGTGCAGGCTTGGTCTGCGCCGCCTGCGCGCGGGCGACGGCCTGTTGTGCGAGCGCTTCCAGATCGGCGGTTTCGCTTGCGGCTTCGGTGACGGCGGCGCGGACGCGCTCGAAGCCGGGATGCACCGGGGCACCGGCGTCGATGCGTTCGAGTTCGGCAGCGGCGTCGCCGCGCACCGTGGCGGGCAGGTCGGGGTCGTCAGCGACTTGCCGCAGATAGTCGATCTTGTCGAGCGTCTTGTACGACGCGCCGCCGGGAATCATCGCGGCGGCTTGCTCGCTGGCGCGGCCCACCGGTTCGGACGGTGCGGGAAACTTTCCCGCACCGTCCTTTCCGGGCTGGTTCTCCGTGCTGAACCGTGTCGCGGCTTGCCTGCGTGAAGCGTCCTCGGCCATGAGGGTCTTCAGCTCGCGGTAGAGGGCTGCAGCCTCGACCAAGGTGAGGTCTTTGTGGAGCATGTTGTCGTCTTGCTCGGCCAGCAGGTGCCCGAGCCTGCCCGAGATGCCCGAGCGCACCCACACGCTCACCGTGCGCCAGCCGAGCAGCTTGATCGCGGCCAGCCGTCTCGCGCCGCACACCAGCACCCCGTCGATGGTGACCGTCAGCGGTTGCAGGAGACCGTCGCGGGCGATGGACTCGGCCAACGTGGTCAGGTTGCCCAGGTCGGTGCGGTGACGGTTGCCGACGATGATGGACTCGACGGTACGGTCGAGTTCGATGTTGCCGGTGTGCCTGCTCATGACCGGCCCCCGCGTTTCGGGGCCGCGAGCGAGATCATCAGCACGAGATCGTCGTCGCGCAGCAGCGCGCGCAGGCTCTCGCCGATCAGCAGCCGGAGCAGGATGCCGCGCCCGGCAGCGGTCGCGGCGTAGGCCGGGCTGGGGTGGCCGAGTAGCGCTTTCAGCAGCGCTGTCCACGCGGTGCTGTTCACGTCGAGCAGGGCGCGGGCGTGCTTGTCGCGACGCAGCGCTTCATAGGCGCTCTGGCGGCTGCCCGCTCGGGCGAGCGCCTGGCAGATGTGCTCGACCCCGGCGCGGGCGACATGCGGGGGCCAGCCCAACAGCGTGAACAGGGCGATGGCGTCTTCGACCGCCGAGCCTGCCGAGCAGCACGCCGTCGTGCTTGCCGGTTCGTCGGCGCCGGTCGGGTCTGGGTCGGTGACGTGGAACGCCGAGTGGTAGTCCGTCAGCGGGTTCTCCCGATCTGACAGCCGCTCGGCGTCGTGGAACGCGGAGATGTGCGGACGCCGGGCTTGATGCACCGAACACAGCAGGCCCTGCCCGCGTTCCTCGGCGATGCAGGTGATGCGCACGGCGTGCGTCACCACACCCCACGGGTCGTTCGCGGCGCGCGCGGCCTTGGTGCGCATCACATCGAACGCGGCACTGGCTGCCTCCCACGGGTCGAGGCCGTGCTTGCGGGCCAGCGCCCCGTACTTGTCGGCGGCGTAGGCCATCAGGTCGGCGGCCACCGGGTCGCACTGCCACGCGCCGGGGCCGCCCTCGTGCAGTCGGTTCAGCAGGGCGCGCAGGCCCTCGCTGCGGGTGAAGTCTTCCGGTTCGCGGAAGCTCGTGCGGGTCGTCATGATGGCACCTCCTGATAGCAAGGTGCACAGGGCTGGCCGTCGCGTCGGGGGCGGTCGAGCGTTCGTTGTCGAGTCATCGCTACTCACCGCTTCACGACTTCCCGACCGCAGCCCGCGTCGGCGCGTGGTGCCGGGCACCGTGCCCGAACGCCGACAGCGGCGACAGCCGCCTGGCCCGGTCACCGAGGTTCCGCAGCCCGGCCACGAGTGGTTCGCGGGCCTTGCGCGACATCTCGACTTCCATGTCGATGCCCCGCCCGGCCAGTGACGCCGTGTTGCGGGCGATCAGATCGGTGGGTCGCACCCACTCGATACCGCGCGCCCGGTGTTCCTCGAGTTTCTGCTCGACATCTGCCGTCTCAGCTGCATCGGTGATCTCCTCAGCCTGGGCGGTCTCGACGGTGGTGTCCTTGCGCTTGGTCACGACGGCAGCGGCGACCGCCTCGGGCACCTGCCGAACCTCGCTGCGGTCTTCCGGCATCTCCGGTTCGGGCACATCCTCGACGCGCCAGTCGTCGTGTCCTTGTGCCTGCTCTCGCGGGTCGATGTTCATGATGTCGTCTCCATTCCTGTTGTGGTTTCCGGTTCTTCGACCGGCGGGGTAAACCAGCGGCCCACCGTCGAGGCGTGCACGCCGAGCTCGTCGGCGATGGCCTTGTTCGACCAGCCGGCCTCCCGCAGCCGCGCGGCACGTTCACGCCGACCAAGCACCAGCTCGGCCTCCGGCTCGGTGTCCGGTTTTGCTTCGGACTCGATCGCGGCCACGGGCTCGGTCATGGCGGGTAGCTCGGGCGGCGTCTGCGTTCTGCTCGGTGGTGTGGTGGTCGAGCGGGTGAGGACGACGGTGAGGTGCGTGCTGGCGAGCAGCACCAGTGGCGGCACTGCCGCGACCGTTGCGGCGAGCATGGCGGGCACGCTGGCATCAGCGGCAACGATCGCGTGCAGCGCGTTCGCGGTTACCGACACGAGCGCCCCGCAGATCAGCAGCGCCCACGGATACCACGCACCGGGGCGACCATCGAGCGCGACGACCGCGATTGTCGAGACCACGATCAGCCCATCGACCAGCAGCGGCCAGATCCAGGCTTGACCCAAAGCGATACCCGACCGTGCCGCGAGGTCGGCCAGGGCCATGAACGAGAGCCAGAACGCGCCGATACCGATCAGCACGGTGCCGGTCGCGGCGGTCACGACCGCCCAACCCCATGCCGGTCGTCGCACGCTCATCACAGCCCCCGACCACTCACCGAGACCGACGGCTCGTTGTGGGCGATCCTGGAAACCGTCTGGCGTACCGGGGCGCGACGACGCGGCCCGTAGGTGCTGACGTGGCGATACGCCGAGCCGACTGTTCGGATGATCTCGCGCTCGCCCAGCCCGGACTGGCCCGCTGCCGGGCCGAGCGCGTCGAGCGCTTCACGGGGCGAGTGGCCGTGCTCGGCCATGCGGCACGCGGCCTTGAACAACCCGAGGTTGCGTTCGCCCTCGGGCCTGCGAGCCACCTGCGAGGCGAGCCGGGCAACATCCAGCGGCCAGCCACCCGGCGGCGCGGGCGCGGGCGCGGGGGTGTACTTCGGGCGCGGGTCGAGGAAGTCGCGCAACCGTTGCGCCGCTAACGGCGCGACCATCGCTCCGGCAACGGCCTCGACTTGGTACGAAGCCGGGTAGCCGTCGATCGTGCGTAGCGACGGAGGCACGATGATGTAGCCGCCGTCACCCCGGAAGTCGATACCCGCGCGACCCACCTGCCACGACTGCTGCTCACGCTCAGCGTCAGCCGGGTAGTACAGGTGCCTCCCGCCGGTCGGCGTGGTCACGACCGCCAACGGCTCCGGCAGCAGCCCGGAGCGTTCCGCGCGGCCGTAGGCGGCGTACCCGTCGACCTTGTGCACATCGATGTCGACGACGACCACTCCCGAGGCCGCGCCGGTCGGGATAGCGAGGTTCGCGCGAGGTCGCTGCCGCCACCACGCCTCCACCTGTCCGGCATCGGTGGTTGCCTCGTGGAAACCGCGCTCAGGAATCGGACGCTTCCCGCCCGGCGAGCACGGGAACACCGGCACACCGAGACGGGCCAGCTCGCGCGCGACAAGCGGCAGCGGCACTTCGCCGTCGAGCAGGGAAAAGGCCGTAGCAACCGACGATGCCCGCCGCTCGATCAAGCCATGCGCCGCCTCAGGATCGTGCACCTCAGCCATCGCCAGACCTCCTTCCGCCCGAGGCCACTCAGCAGCGAGTAGCCGTACGACCGTGAGGTACGTCAGGAAGGTCAGGAAGACGAGACGGACAACTTGACGAGACAGTGACCATCAGGCTTCTCGAAGAACCCGACGAGTCCTTACTGGCCTACCAGCCCACCCGTGCTCGAAGCGGCGGGAAGCCGATGGTCTGAAAGAAGCGGCGCAGAGTTGGCAGATCCGGCACAGCCTCAGACCCGGTTCCGCAGGTAAGTCCCGAGGTTGTCGGGGTGTGAACGCAACAAGTGCCTTTCAGTTCGGCAAGATCGCGGTTGTCGAGACGTTGATCTGAACCGAGTGAAAGGCACCTGTTGGGTGAGCACTTTACGGGGTCGTGGCAGAGGTCGTGGTCAGGTCCGGATCGGCGCGTCCGATCCGTCGTTGACGCCGGCGGCGGGGATGCTCGCGGTGACCGAGCTGGTCGATCGGCTGGGCGTGGTGAGCGCCCTCGATGAGGCTGTCGGGCCGATCAAGCAGCGTGCCCGGGGGCTGACCGGGGGCGAGTTCTTGGTCGGGCTGGCCAGTGCCCAGTTGGCGGGCGAGGACTACCTGGTCGGGCTGGACCGTCGCCGGGCCGATACCGCCGGTGGACTGCTGGCGCCGGTGGCGACGGCGCCATCGACGACCGCGGCCACGCTGGCCAAGAGGTTCGACCGATCGGCGTGGCACGCGGTCGAAGCGGCGATCGGCACGATCGGCGGTCGGGTTCTGGGCCACCTGGGCCCGCGGCGGCGCGCCGCGTTGCTGGCCGCGCCGACGCTGGACATCGATGCCACCGAGGTCGAGGTCTACGGCGCCCGCAAGCAGGGTGTGGCCTACAACTACAAGGGTCAGCGCGCCGGGCGCCCACACCTGGCGACCTGGGCCGAGGGCGGAGTCGTGCTGGCCGCCGATCTGCTCGCCGGGGACGTCGATCCCCGCGCCGGGGTGGTCGACCTGTTCGCCCGGGCGCTGCGTGGGCTCGATGCGGCAGCACCGGGACACGGGCGGGTGCGGGTCCGCGGCGACATCGGCTACTTCACCAAGGACCTCGCCCAGGCGATCATCGCCGCCGGCTGCGACTTCGCCATCGGCGCAAACCGCAACCCCGCGACCTGGCGGGCAGCCGCAGCCGTCCCCGAGCAGGCATGGGTCGACGCAGACGGAATGACCGGCGCCCAGGTCGCGGTCGCCGCCTACACCCCGGCCGGATGGCCCCAGGGCACCCGATGCCTGATCCGTCGGGTCCGTCACGAGGCCACGGTGATCTCGGCCGACCCCCGCGCCCGGCGTCGCAAGACCATCCCGAGCGAGCAGCTCGCGTTGGCCCTGGACGGTGATGTGGACACCGTGTGGGCCTACTCGTTCATCGTCACCAACCTCGATGTATCTACACCGGCCAAGGCCGCCGCGGTCGAGTCCTGGTACCGCCACCGCACCGATATCGAGGACCGGATCCGCGACGCCAAGCACGGCGCCGCGCTCCGCCACCTCCCCTCCGGCAACCCGGCGGTGAACACCGCCTGGATGTGGGGCGCGCTGCTCGCGGTCAACCTCTCGGCCTGGCTCCACGAGCTCGGCGGACTCGACGACGGCCGCGGTCGCGGACGCGCTCACCTGACCCGGCTCCGCCGCGAGCTGATCTGCCTGCCCGGTCGCGTCATCAACCACGCCCGACGCACCGTTGTGCGACTGCCACCGGGCGAGAACCAGCTCGCCGAGGTGTTGAGCAGGCTCCGCGAACTCCAGCCCGCCGCCTGACCACCACTACCCGAGGAACCTGGGAAACCACGACCGGAGACGGTCCGGCCACGGACATGCCCGCAACCGCCAAAGGCATGACACGCGGGGCGAGCACCCGAAACCAGACGCCCTCACACCCCTACCTGCGAGATCGGGTCTGACTCCGGCGAGCGTGGCCAGCGCACGGCCGGCGTCGTTGCCTACGTCCTCGATGGCGACACGGTCCAGGTCGACCTGCGTGACGGCCGCGACGTCCGGGTGCGGTTCCTCGGGATCAGTGCTCCCGAGATCCCGCATCCCGGCAAGCCGGGGGAGTGCTACGGCGAGGCTGCGACGCGGCACCTCGAGCAGCTGCTGCCCGCCGGCACCCAGGTGACTCTCGTGAGCGACCCGACCCAGGACGACGTCGACACCTACGGCCGCTGGCTGCGGTACGTGCAGGCCTCGGGCCGCGACGTCGGCGCCGCCCAGATCCGTTCCGGGTCCGCCGAGGCCCGCGATAGCTCGACCCCGGTGTCGCGGCACCCGAAGTACGCCCAGATGGAGGGCCTCGCCCGCGATGCCGACCGCGGGTTGTGGTCCGCATGCCGGTGACCGAGGAGGGATCACGACACGGTGTAACGGGGGGGATGACACACTGTAACGGGGGGGATTACAGTAGCGGTATCAGGGACAGCATCCGTTCGGCGATGGAGGTCGTCAGATGAGCACCTGCGAGGGATGTGCGAACGAGGGGCACGGGCCTGAGGAGTGCTCGAACCGGGGTCTGCCGATGTGCCACCAGACCTGCACCTGCCGACACGGTGAGCCTGAGCGCGACCCGGCTCCCTACTGGACGGCGATCGCGGCCGCCGAGACGAACGGAGCGGGGGCATGAGGGGCAAGGGGCCTTACCCGTACCCGTGCCCGGAGTGCGGCGAGACGATCCAGGCGACCGCCGCCTACCAGGTTCGCCACAACCGTCCCTGCCGGTCCTGCATCCGAGTGGCCAACGGCTGGACCTGCCGAGACTGCGGAAGCAGCGACCCGCGCCACCCCTCGCCGTGCCCGAGTGGTGCCGCATGAACGCCCGGCGCCGGATCACCGGATACGCCCAGATGGTCAGCTCGGCGATCGGCCTCGACGAGGCCGCCATCCTCGAGCTGGTCGAGTGCCTGATGCGCCAGGAGACCGGGGGAGTCCTCGACCACCTCAGCGCCGCTGCCTTTGCACGCCTCGCGCGACAGTCCTACGGAGACGCCAAGGCGTGGAACGAGATCGGCCCGGTCAACGGCTTCACTCTCGCCGACTTCTGCCGCGTCGAGCAGATCGACCTGCCCACCTGGGCGACAGGTCCCACGGAAGGGGCGCAGGCATGAACACCGAGGCCAAGGGGACCCGTCGGATTCGAGTTCGACGCACCTACCTGATCGAGCGGATCCAGGAGTGGGTCGTCGACATTCCTGCCACGTACGACACCGACGAGTGGAAGGACAACGACCTCGGCGGGTTCGACGAGTACGTCACCGACAACGGCGACCAGGTGCTCGAGGACTACGAGCACGTCGAGTTCGACGAGCTCGACCTGACGGTCCTCCCTTCGACGGAGGTCATCGGATGAGCGCCGAGCGCTGGGACCGCCTCGCAGTGGACCTCGTCGCGGCTGGCGTGCCTGCCAAGGTCACGGCGAGGGCGTACAGCCAGGTCGAGTACGGGCGGGTCGTTCACGGGGTCTCCCGCTCGATCGGGGTTGGGCAAGGCGACGGCCTGGTGATGATCCGCGACCGCTACGGCCGAGGTGGCAAGTGGTACGGCTACAGCGTCTGCGTCACCCAGGGTGATCACGACCGAGAGGTCTGCCGCTCCACGAAGCGATCTGAGGTCGTCGCTGCAGTCGTCAAGGCGGTGACCCAGTGAGCGTGTATGTCATCCCGGAACACCAGTCCGCGAAGTTCGACTGCGACTTCATCGGAGGCAGGCCCGAGCACCGGTCGGCCTGTAGGGCCTCGGAATGGACCCGTCTTGACCAGGGCGCGCTCTGGCTCGAGCCGTCAACTGTGGAGATGCCGGTTGGGTGGGTCCGATCGGGAGGCGGGCACCTGTGCGCCGACCACGCGGACCGTGTGCCCAACGACGGCCACGTCGCGGCGCTCACCTTCTCGGGGAGCGCATCATGACCATCGCCCAACACCGGCCGGCCCTCCAGCAGCGCCGCTTCAAGCACGACACCCTGGTCGCCGTCGACCTGTTCTCCGGGTTCGGTGGCCTGACGCAGGGGATCGCTCACGCCGGGTTCGACGTGATCACCGCGGCGAACCACAACGAGTACAAGGTCAAGGTCCACGAGGCGAACCACCCGACCACCGAGCACTGGATCGCCGACCTGGTCGACACCGAGTCCCCCGCCTACCACTCGGTGCGAGAGCTCCCGGCAGGGGACCTGCTTGCCGCAGGCGTGAGCTGCGTCAACCACTCGCAGGCCAACTCGAGGAAGGCCTACGAGCAGGGCCTGTCGCTATTCGACCTCGAGGACCCCGACTACGAGTCCCGCGTCACCCGCTCAGAGCGCGACCGGGCCACCGCCAACTGCGTCCTGGCGTACGCCGCCCAGCATCATCCGCGGCTGATCCTGGTCGAGTGCACCACCGAGCTCTACTCGTGGGGGCAGCTCGTCCCCGGGAAGCGGGAGCAATGATCAGAACCTGTGGATGGCCCTCGGCGGGGTGACGTGAAGCGGGCGCACCTCCCGAGCAAGATCGAAGCCCATAACAGTTCTGATCAGGGTCGGCGTTGGCGCGCCGGCTCGGGAAGGTGCACCCATGCTCAAGGTAGTCCAGGAGGAGAACGAGTCCAACGAGTCGGCCGGTGGGTCGCTGCTCGATGAGATCGTCCGTGACGGCGCCCGGGCGATGCTGGCTGCGGCGTTGCAGGCCGAAGTCGCTGCCTATGTCGAGTCGTTCGCCGACGAGTTCGACGAGAAGGGTCGGCGACTGGTGGTCCGCAACGGTCACCACCAGCCGCGGGAGGTGACCACCGCGGCGGGCGCGATCCCGGTCCGGGCGCCGCGGGTCAACGACAAGCGGATCGACCCGGTGACCGGGAAGCGTCAGCGGTTCGCCTCGGCGATCCTGCCCGCCTGGGCCAGGAAGAGCCCCAGGGTGGCCGAGGTGCTGCCACTGCTGTACCTGCACGGCCTCTCGAGCGGCGACTTCGCACCGGCGCTGACCCAGTTCCTCGGCACCGGCCACGGTCTCTCGCCGGCCACCATCACGCGGTTGACCAAGGACTGGCAAGACGAGGCGGCCGCGTTCAACAGGCGGTCCCTGGCCGAGATCGACTACGTCTACGTGTGGGTCGACGGGATCCACCTCAAGGTCCGACTCGAGCAGGACAAGGTGTGCCTGTTGGTGATGATCGGCGTGCGTGCCGACGGCACCAAGGAGCTGATCGCGCTCGATGACGGACACCGCGAGTCCACCGAGTCCTGGGCCGACCTCCTCCGCTCGGCCAAGCGCCGCGGGATGCGGGCACCGGTCCTCGCGGTCGGTGACGGGGCGCTGGGGTTCTGGGCCGCGGTACGGCAGGTGTTCCCCGAAACCCGCGAACAGCGGTGCTGGTTCCACAAGATCGCCAACGTCCTCAACTGCCTGCCCAAGTCGGCTCAGCCGGGCGCGAAGGCCGCACTCGCGGAGATCTGGAACGCCGAGGACAAGGAGCACGCCGAGGCAGGTGCGCGTGCGTTCGCCGCTGAATACGGGGCCAAGTGGCCCAAGGCCGCCGCGAAGATCACCGACGACCTCGATGTGCTGCTGGAGTTCTACGACTACCCCGCCGAGCACTGGGTCCACCTGCGCACCACCAACCCGATCGAGTCGACCTTCGCGACCGTGCGGCTGCGGCAGCGGGTCACCAAGGGCCCCGGCTCGCGGGCAGCCGGGATCGCGATGGCCTTCAAGCTCATCGAGTCCGCCCAGGCCAGGTGGCGAGCGGTCAACGCACCTCACCTCGTCGCGCTCGTCCGTGCCGGAGCGACCTTCAACAAGGGCGTCCTGGTCGAACGAGACGACGACCAACCGAGCCAGGAATCAGGAGGCGATCAACAAGTCGCGTGACACGCCCATCCACAGGTCTTGACTATTGCTCACGCGCCTCGTACTCGTTGATAGTCGTGCCCTCGAGTCGGCCTTCGGCTCGAAGGCGCCTCAACCATTCGTCGACCAGGTCAGCGAACTTCGCGTCCGGGGTGACGGGGATGTTCATCAGCCGCTCCTTCTCGATGGGCTGGATTGCCCTCGACGAGAAGGTGTGCAGTTGTGACCTAGCGACCTTTGTATCGCGTTTCGGGGTTGCGAGGTCGCAACCTCAAATCCAGAGGTCGCAGGTTCAAATCCTGCCCCCGCTACAAAGTAGAACCGCAGGTCAGAGGCCCTTTCGCCGAAAACGGTGAGAGGGCCTCTGACGTGTTTGTCGGCAATGTATCTGCCGACAGGTTGCCGACGGGCTGCCGGGGCGCAGACGCCCTGGACGCCGGTGGACGGTGTGGAGGCAAAACCTCTCGCTCAGCGACCCAGAGGTCGAGCAAGAAGGTCGATGCGAGTGCGAGTTCACTCAGCCTGCGCTGCGCCTCGACACCGTCGTCGGCGTCCCACGCGCGGCGGTCGAGTGCCTGACGTGGATTTCGGACGAGGTTTGTCTCGACGGGCAGGGGTCAGAGGGACGGGTGCGGGGCTGGCACTTATCAGTGGATGCCGGGGTGGCGGTTGGGCGTGACAGGATGCGGTACGGCGCCCACAAGCCGGGGCCGAAAGAGCCCCAT
The DNA here is from genome assembly GCF_002296025.1 of Microbacterium sp. UBA837. Lineage (NCBI taxonomy): Bacteria > Bacillati > Actinomycetota > Actinomycetes > Micrococcales > Microbacteriaceae > Microbacterium > Microbacterium sp. UBA837. The sequence continues at coordinate 2,657 of NZ_DBHD01000025.1, read as the reverse complement.
GGGCCACACCAGGGAGGTCTCACTGATGGAACTCATCCCGGGCAACTGGCGGCCTCGGTGCCGGTCGTCCATGCCGAGGACGTTCGTCCGGCGGAAGCGTCCGACCGGCCAGTCGTGGTCATCGGCGGGGGACTGCAGGGCTGTGACGCAGCGTTGCGCCTGGCCGACGCAGGCGCGACCGACATCGTCGTGCTCGAGCGTGGACCGACGCTGGTCGCCGGTGATGAGGCGGTCTACGACACTGATGGCACTCAGCTGAATCTCCCCAGTTCTGCTCACTGAAATTCCCCACCCCGTGGCCTCCACCGGAAGCGGGTGGGGCTCCTTCGAAGATGGCGGTCTCTGACCACCAGCCATCTCACGAAGGAGCCCTCGCTTCCCATGCTGACACGGGAGGAAGACATCGACGCTCACGCGTTGCGGCGGCAGGGGTGGACGATCTCCGCGATCGCCCGGCACCTGGGGCGGGACCGCAAGACCATCCGCGCCTACCTCAACAACGAACGGGTCGCCGGGCAACGGAAGCCTGCTGAGGACGACCCGTTCGAGCCGTTCGTCGACTACGTCCGCGCCCGACTGACCGAGGACCCGCACCTGTGGGCGGTGACCTTGTTCGACGAGGTCGTCGGGCTCGGGTACGACCGGTCGTATCCGACGTTCACCCGCCAGATCCGCACCCGCGGTCTGCGGCCGCACTGCGAGCCCTGTTCGACGACCAAGGGCCGACCCAACGCGCCGATCGCGCATCCGCCGGGTGAGGAGACCCAGTGGGACTGGGTCGAGCTGCCCGACCCGCCCGCGTCGTGGGGGTGGGGCAAGAACGCGCACCTGCTGGTCGGGGCGCTCGCGCACTCCAGCCGCTGGCGCGGTCACCTGGCGCCGGCCGAGGACCAGGCCCAGCTGATCGCCGGACTCGACGCCACGGCCCGCAAGCTCGGCGGGCTGACGAAGAAGTGGCGCTTCGACCGGATGACCACGGTGTGCCACCCCGAGTCCGGCAAGGTCACCGCCACCTTCGCCGCGGTCGCCAAGCACTACGGCGTGTCCGTGGCGATCTGTCCACCACGGCGCGGGAACCGCAAGGGTGTGGTGGAGAAGTCCAACCACACCGCCGCGCAACGCTGGTGGCGCACCCTGCCCGACGACATCACCGTCGAGGAAGCCCAAGCCTCCTTGGATAGGTGGTGCGCCCAGCGTGGTGATGCCCGGCTGCGTACCGCCGGGCCGGGCGGCAAGGCCAGCGTGCTGACGATCGCCGAACGCGAGCACTTGGCGCCGGTGCCGACCACGCCGTTCCCCGCGACGATCAGCGAGGAACGGACCGTCTCAGCTCAGGCGCTGGTCGCCTGGCGCGGGAACTTCTATTCCGTCCCACCCGAGCTGGCCCGCGCCCAAGTCGTCGTGTCGCAGCGACTCGGTGAGCAGCACATCGACATCGCCACTCTCGGGGGGATCGTGATCGCCCGCCACGAGCTCGCGCCCGACGGCGCCGGGGTGATGGTCCGCGACCACGGCCACGTGATCGCGCTCGAGCAGCTCGTCCTGGCCGGCCACGACACCAGTCGACCGCACCGGCGCAAGGAACGCATCCCGCCCGGGCCCGCCGCCCGTGCGGCCGCCGACGTCCTCCTCGCCCGTCAGCAGTCCGACCTCGACACCGCCGCCAACGACGACGTGGTGATCGACCTGTCCAAGTACGACCGAGCAGCACAAGGAAGGAACACCCTCACATGACCACCACCGACCCGATGACCGTGCCGATGACCGGGACGCAGGCCAGCCTCTACCAGCAGCTACGCGGCCACCTGGCCGCGTTGAAGCTCAACGCCGCGGCCGAGCACCTGCCGTCGGTGCTCGCGACCGCTGATGCAGAAGGCTGGTCGACCACCCAGACGCTCGAGCACCTGCTCGCCCGCGAAGTCGAGGCCACCGAAGCACGCAAGCTCGCCGGCCGACTCCGCTTCGCCTCCCTGCCGACACCGGCCACGCTCGCGGACTTCGACTTCGACGCCGCCCCCGGCCTCGACCGCAAACTCATCGACGAACTCGCGACCTGCCGCTACCTCGACACCGCCACCAACGTGCTGATGATCGGGCCGCCCGGCGTCGGGAAGACACACCTCGCCGTCGGACTCGGCAGAGCCGCTGCCGAAGCCGGTTACCGCACCTACTTCACCACCGCCGCCGACCTCGCCGCCCGCTGCCACCGCGCCGCGATCGAAGGACGCTGGGCCACCACCATGCGATTCTTCGCCGGCCCCACACTCCTCATCATCGACGAGCTCGGCTACCTCCCGCTGCCCGGCGAAGCAGCCTCCGCGCTGTTCCAGGTCGTGTCCCAGCGCTACCTCAAGACCAGCATCGTCTTGACCACCAACCGCGGCGTCGCGTCCTGGGGCGACGTGCTCGGCGACACCACCGTCGCCGCGGCCATGCTCGACCGGCTCCTGCACCGCAGCGTCGTGCTCAACCTCGACGGCGACTCCTACCGCCTACGCGACCACCACGCCAAGAACGACGCACTCCGTCACGCCGCGACCGGCACCCGCCGACCGCTACAGTGACACCCGGCCCAGGGTGGGGAATTTCGATGAGCGCCCCTGGGGAATTTCGGCGAGCGCCATCAACACGCAGCTGCTCCCGCAGCGCCTGCGCCT
>NZ_DBHD01000061.1:0-21549 GCF_002296025.1 Microbacterium sp. UBA837 | reverse complement strand
TCGTTGTTGGCGACAAGCGCCGTTGCCAGAGCGGCCCCAGGGAGAGCCGCCGCGAACTCGGCAGCGTCGATGGCTCCCCGGGTTGTGAGTGGCACACTCCGGATGCCGGCACCATCGCGCCTCGCGATCCAGTCCACGGGGTCGATGGAGGCGTGATGCTCACCGTCAGGCAGGACGATGTCGGAGGTGCCGGCGCGACGGGTCTGCCAGAGCCCTTTCAGGGCGAGATTCACGGCTTCGGTCCCACCGGAAGTGATCACGATCTCGATCGGGTCGCAACCCACCGCCGCAGCGAGCCGTTCACGAGCATCCTCCAGGACTCGCCGCGCACTCTGGCCATTCGCGTGGATCGACGACGCATTGCCGACGACCGACGCCGCTTGCAGCCAGGCCTCGCGCGCCTCAGGACGCAGCGGCGTCGAGGCCGCATGGTCGAGGTAGATGCTCACGCACTCCACTGTGCCACTGCCCCGGGGTCGTGGGCCGCCGACGCCTGCGGCAGACGCGTCTGCGGCATGTACCGCGTCGTTATGCTCTACGCATGCCGATCCCCGAGTCAGCTGTACTTTCGCGCGCCGACATGACCGACGCCGGTCTCCTGTCGCCGCGGTTCGACGACCTCGGTGTCCGGCTGCATGACGGTGGCGGCACGCTGCGGGTCTGGTCAGCGCACGCATCCTCGATCGACCTCCTGATCTTCGACAACGACGACCTGGACTGGGTCATCGAGACTGTTCCGCTGGCGCGCACCGACGGTGACATCTGGTCGGCGTATGCGGCGGGGCTGCGCCCGGGAACCCATTACGCGATCCAGGTGGATGGACCGCAGGGCCCCGGGAACACGTTCAATCCCTCAACGCTGCTCATCGACCCCTACGCACGGGGCCTCGCATGCAATGGCTTCCGCGGATGGCGATCGGTGGTCGTCGCCGGCGATTTCGACTGGTGCGGCGCGCGCAAACCCCTCGTGCCTCTGGACCGGACGGTCATCTACGAGGGTCACGTCAAGGGGATGACCAAGCGTCATCCCGAGGTTCCCCCTGCCCTGCACGGCACCTACGCGGGACTTGCGCACCCGGCGATGATCGAGCACTTCACCGCGCTCGGGGTCACCAGCATTGAGCTGCTTCCGGTCCACCAGTTCGCGAGCGAGCCCCGCCTGCTCGAGCTGGGCCTCACGAACTACTGGGGCTACAACACCGTCGGCTTTTTCGCTCCCCATGCCGCCTATGCGACCGAAGAGAACCGGCGCCAGGGTCCGGAAGCGGTGCTGCGGGAGTTCAAGGGCATGGTCAAGCTCCTGCACGAGGCCGGCCTGGAAGTCATCCTCGACGTCGTCTACAACCACACATCCGAGGCCGAGCTCGGTGGCCCGCGCTCGAGCTTCCGGGGCATCGACAACCGGGGCTACTACCGTCAGCACGCCGACGGCGCCTACATCGACGTCACAGGCTGCGGAAACAGCGTCGATACCGCCACGGATGCCGCCTCCCGCCTGGTCCTCGACTCGCTGCGGTATTGGGCCAACGACGTGCAGGTCGACGGTTTCCGCTTTGATCTCGCCACGACGCTCGGGCGTGACCGCGAGCACACCTTCACCCCCGAGCATCCGTTGCTTCGAGCGATCATCGACGATCCCGCGCTTGCGGATGTCAAGAAGATCGCCGAGCCGTGGGACGTCGGGATGGGTGGCTGGCAGACAGGCAACTTCGGTCCGGGCTGGATGGAATGGAACGACCGCTACCGTGACCGCGTGCGCAACTTCTGGCTCAGCGATGTCGACTACGGTCGTCGCGCCGCGACAGCGCCCGTGGGGGTCGGCGGGTTCGCGACCCGCCTTGCGGGCTCGTCGAACACCTTCAGCGCCGAACGTGGTCCGCTTGCGAGCGTCAACTTCGTGACAGCACACGACGGCTTCACGCTCCACGACCTGGTGTCGTACGACGTCAAACACAACACGGCAAACGGCGAACACAATCGTGATGGCGCCGACACGAACAGGTCGTTCAACCATGGGGCCGAGGGCGAGACTGACGACCCGCTCATCCTGGCTACGCGGCGCCGCGCTATGCGCAATCTGATGGGCACCCTCCTGCTCTCCGCGGGAGTCCCGATGATCACTGCAGGTGATGAGTTCGGACGCACGCAGCATGGCAACAACAACGCCTACTGCCACGACGGGCCGCTGACCTGGTTGCCGTGGGAGCATGCGCCGTGGCAGGCGAACCTCTTCGCCCACGTCCAGCGCCTCTTGACTCTGCGCGCGCAGAACCCCGCGCTGCGTCCGAGCAGGTTCGCGCGCGATGACCAGGAGACGCCCTCAGCGTCGGTCATGGACTGGTACGACGAGCACGGCGAGATGATGTCGGGCGCGCGGTGGGCCGATCCGACGCACCGCACGCTGCAGTACCTCGCGACCTCGACTCCCGAGCTCGAGGCACCCAACCGGATTCTTCTCGTCGTGCACGGCACCGAGCGTCCGGTTACCGTGCTTCTGCCACGGGTCGAGGGGGTCGCGCGATATCGAGCGGTCTGGTCGAGCGAGGACGAGCATCCGTCGGACCACATCACCGCCCACGAGCCCGCGTCATCCGTCGAGCTCGGTCCGACATCGATGCGCCTGTTCGTAGCCGACCCGGCCTGAGCCTCTTCCAGGGGCGCATTGTTGCCGACGGCGCGCCCACTGTCCACACCTGTTCCCGCTGGCGGTGCGCGGGGTAGGTTCGAAACGTGGCAACCAGCAGACACTCCCCCGTTCCTCGGCCGTGGCGAAGCGCCACCGCGATCCCGGTGCGCCCCGCCTCGCCGCTCGCGCCGGCCGCTGACGCCGCCATGGGACGCATCCCCATGGTCCGCCCGCGGCCTGACACCCCCGACGCGGCCTATAGCCCGAGCGCCTTTCACGGCGAGGCTGTCGCGTTCGGCGTCACGGCCTTCCGCGAGGGCCACGATCGCATCGGTGTTCACCTGCGCCTGACCTCACCGTCGGGCGACGAGTCGCTGCATCGCCTGGACCCTGCGGGGGACGGATTCGACCGCTGGTGGACGAACGTTGCGCTCCTTGAGGAGGGAACCTGGACGTTCCACTTCGAGTCCTTCGCTGACGACTTCGCCACCTGGCACCACGCGGCCCACGTCAAAGTGCTCGCCGGTGTCGATGTCCCCCTCATGCTGGAGATGGGGGCGCTGCTGTGCGAACGCGGCGCTGCCGAACGCGATCGACCGGCAGCCGAGCGCCGCATGCTCACCGAGATGGCAGAGCAGTTCCGCGCGGATGCCGGCACCGAGCCGCTCAGCCTTATTGACGATCCGCGTCTGGAGGCAGCGTTCACGGCTCGCCCGCTGCAGTCCCTCGTGACCGTGGGCAACGACCGCGACTTGCTCGTCGAACGCGAACGGGCAGGCGTGGGCGCCTGGTACGAGTTCTTCCCCCGGTCCGAAGGGGCAAAACTCCGCAAAGACGGCACCGTCAAGAGCGGTACGTTTCGCACTGCCAGCAAGCGGCTTCCCGCGGTTGCACGGATGGGTTTCGACGTCGTGTACCTGCCGCCGATCCATCCGATCGGGCGCACGAATCGCAAGGGCCCGAACAACTCGCTGACCCCCGGTCCGGGCGATCCGGGCTCGCCGTGGGCGATCGGCGCGGCAGAGGGCGGACATGATGCCGTCCATCCTGATCTCGGCACTCTCGCCGACTTCCGTGCGTTCGTGAGGGCAGCTGCCGCCGAAGGGCTCGAGGTTGCGCTCGACCTCGCGCTGCAGGCGTCCCCGGATCATCCGTGGGTGACAAGCCACCCGGAGTGGTTCACGACGCTCCCCGACGGGTCCATCGCGTACGCCGAGAACCCCCCGAAGAAGTATCAGGACATCTATCCGATCAACTTCGACAACGATCCCGAGGGAATCCGCGCCGAGGTGTTGCGGATCGTGCGCCACTGGATTGCGCAGGGCGTCCGCATCTTCCGCGTCGACAACCCGCACACCAAGCCGCTCCAGTTCTGGGAGTGGTTGATCCGCGAGGTGAACGCCGAGCGCCCGGATGTCGTCTTCCTGGCCGAGGCGTTCACCCGCCCCGCTCCGCTCCAGGGGCTTGCAATGGCGGGGTTCCAACAGAGCTACACCTACTTCACCTGGCGCAACACGAAGGAGGAGCTCGAGGAGTTCCTCTCCTCGCTTGCCCACGAGACCGCGGACTACCTTCGGCCCAACCTCTTCGTGAACACCCCCGATATCCTCACCGAATACCTCCAGTACGGCGGCCACGCGGCGTACGTCATCCGTGCCGCGATCGCCGCCACGGCTGCGCCGGTCTACGGCGTGTATGCGGGTTATGAACTGTTCGAGAATGTCGCCCGGCCGGGTTCCGAAGAGAACATCGACAACGAGAAGTATGAGTACAAGTTCCGCGAGTGGGAGGCGATCGACGCGGCGGGCTCATCCCTCGCGCCGTTCCTGACCCGCCTCAACGAGATCCGCCGGGATCACCCGGCACTGCGTCAGTTGCGAAACCTCACGGTCCACTGGAGCGACGACGACGCGATCCTCGTCTATTCGAAGCACCTGGATGCCGCCCTCTCGCCGACGGGCGAATCCGACACGATCCTCGTCGTGGTGAACGTCGACCCCCATTCGGTGCGCGAGACCACGGTCCACCTCGACACTCGCGTGTGGGGCGTCGAACCGGGTGAGGCCTTCGGGGTCACCGACCTCATCACCGGGGCCCAGTGGACCTGGACAGACCACAACTACGTGCGGCTCGACGCCTTCCGCGAGCCCGTGCACATCCTGCGGATTGAGGGACAGCGATGACTACGATCGACCCCGCCACACTCGACGCCGTCGCGCACGGCAGCCATCACGACCCCCACAGCGTTCTCGGCATCCATCCCGCCGGCAAGAACACGTGGGTCATCCGGACCCGCCGACCGCTCGCCGCGACGGTCACCGCCGTATTCGATGGCGGCAAACGCGTGCGGCTGGAGCATGTCGCGGCAGGCATCTGGGAGGGCACGGTCACCGGACCGATTGGTTCCTACCGGATCGACGCGACGTACGACGACGGACCCGACTACCGGGACGACGATCCCTATCGGCACTCCCCCACCATCGGCGAACTGGACCTCCATCTGATCCGCGAGGGACGCCACGAGCGGCTCTGGGACGTCCTGGGCTCACACGTTCGAACCCACGAAGACAGCCATGGCACATCCTTCGCCGTCTGGGCACCGAACGCCCGCGCAGTTCGGGTCGTCGGCAACTTCAACGGGTGGGACGGCGCAGCCCACGCGATGCGCTCGATGGGTGGCTCCGGGGTCTGGGAGTTGTTCATCCCCGCTGTCGATGAGGGAGCGGTCTACAAGTACGAGATCCAGGGACCGGACGGGCAGTGGCGGCTGAAGGCCGACCCGCTGGCCCGACTCGCGGAGGTTCCCCCCGCTACCGGGTCGGTCGTCACCGCGTCGTCGTACCGATGGCAGGACTCGGCCTGGATTTCACGACGTTCCAAGAGTCGCCCGGTGACCGAGCCCATGTCGATCTATGAGGTCCACCTCGGCTCGTGGCGCCCCGGCTTGTCGTACCGCGACGCAGCCGACCCTCTGATCGAACACGTGAGCGCGCTTGGCTTCACCCACGTGGAGTTCCTCCCCCTCGCGGAGCATCCGTTCGGCGGATCCTGGGGCTATCAGGTCACGGGTTACTTCGCACCCACGAGCAGATTCGGCAGCCCCGACGACCTCAAGTACCTGATCGACCGGCTGCACCAGGCCGGCATCGGCGTCATCATGGACTGGGTTCCCGGACACTTCCCGAAGGACGAGTTCGCACTCGCGAAGTTCGACGGCAGGGCCCTCTACGAGCACCCGGACCCCCGTCGCGGCGAGCACAAGGACTGGGGAACGCTCATCTTCGACTACGGACGCAACGAGGTCCGCAACTTCCTGGTCGCCAACGCGCTGTACTGGTACGACGAGTTCCACGTCGACGGACTGCGCGTGGATGCCGTCGCCTCGATGCTCTACCTCGATTACTCGCGCAACGCTGGCGAGTGGGAACCGAACATCCACGGCGGTCGGGAGAACCTCGAGGCCATTCGGTTCCTGCAGGAGGTCAATGCGACGTGCTACAAGACGTTCCCGGGCATCAGCATGATGGCCGAGGAATCGACGAGCTTCCCCGGTGTGACCGCGCCCACCGACCACGCCGGGCTCGGTTTCGGGTTCAAGTGGAACATGGGCTGGATGAACGACAGTCTCGAATACATCAAGCGAGACCCGTTGTACCGCTCCTACCATCAGGGTGAGCTGAGCTTCTCGTTCGTGTACGCATTCAGCGAGAATTACGTGCTTCCGATCAGCCACGACGAGGTAGTGCACGGCAAGGGAAGTCTGTTCTCTCGGATGCCGGGCGATCATGCTGCCAAGCTCGCGAACATGCGGGCGTACCTCGCCTACATGTGGGCGCACCCCGGCAAGCAGCTGCTTTTCATGGGGCAAGAGTTCGGGCAGATGGCGGAGTGGTCTGAATCGCGCGGGCTCGACTGGTGGACGCTCGACCAGCCGACCCACCGACAGCTCCAGGACTTCGTCGGTGCTGTCAACGGCACGTACCGCGCCAACCCACCCCTGTGGAGTCGCGACAACGACGGGTCTGCGTTCTCGCGCATCGGCGCTCCCTCATGGAACCCGAGTGTCCTCGCCTTCACCCGACGGGACTGGGACGGCAACATCGTCGCCGCAGTGTGCAACTTCTCGGGGTCCACGCTCTCGAACTACGCGCTCGACCTTCCCCACAGCGGAGTCTGGCGCGAGATCCTCAACACCGACGCGCAGGACTACGGCGGCGCAGGCGTCGGCAACCTCGGGATGGTTGTTGCAGGCGAGGACGGCAGAGCGTCAATGGTGCTGCCCGCGACGAGCGTCATCTGGCTGCGCTACGACCCGCAGGCCCGGGTGCCCTCCACTATCCGCGACTGACGCAGGGCAATTCGCCCTTCCGGGCGCCCACTGTCAGAACAGCAGGGACGCGAGGCGACTGCGCGACCGGATGACGCGCGGGTCGTCGTCGCCCACGATGCCGAACAGCTCAAGCAGCCGCTCCCGCACTGGCGCGCGATCATCGTCGGGCAACGCCGCGAACAGATCGAGCAATCGATCAAAGGCGTCCTCAACGTGACCACCCGCAAGATCGAGGTCGGCGACCAGCAGCTGAGCGTCGACATCAGTCGGAGCAGCCGCAGCCGCTGCGCGCGCGGCCTGGAGGTCGGCATCCTGGACCCGAGAGAGCAGCCGCACCTGGGCGAGCCCCGCCCGCGCGTCGGCGTCGCGCGGGTTCTCAGCGAGCGCGCGCTCGTACGCAGAGATCGCCGCCGCATAGTCGCCGGACTCGATCGCAGCGAACGCCTCGGCGTGAAGCGGCGGCATCGCGGGCTCGGCAGCAGCACCCTCTTCATCAGCAGCGTCGGCGTCGCCTGAGCCGACTGAGCCGGTGACGCCGTTCTGCGCGGCAAGCTGCAGCAACTGGGCGAACACCTCGCGCACCTGCTGTTCGGGAACGGCGCCGGTGAACAACGGCACAGCCTGACCGCCGACCAGGGCCACGACCATGGGAATCGACTGGGCGCGGAACGCCTGAGCAAGCTGCGGGTTGGCGTCGACGTCGACCTTTGCCAGAACCAACCGGCCCGCATGCTCCGTGACAACACGCTCGAGGACGGGGCTGAGCTGCTTGCACGGCCCGCACCATTCGGCCCACAGGTCCACGACGACAGGCACCGTCTTGGACAGCTCAAGAACCTCGGGGAACATCGCGTCTGTGACGTCGATCACCAGCCGCGCCGTGTTTCCCCCCGCGGGGGCGCCAGCAGCAGGCTCACTCGGGGATGCCGCTGCCGGGCGGTTGCGCAGGGCTGACAGGTCGACGGCGCCCCGGAGAGGAACGTTGGAGCCGGGAAGTGTCACAGCACAGAGCCTTTCAAAATCGAACTCGAGTACCCCAGAAGCCGGATCGGTTCGTTCGATCCCTTTTCCGGAACATAGAAGAAGAGCTGGTCGCTGAAGGTCGTCGAGAACCCGGATGCCGACTGGTCCGCGCCCGAAAGAGTCTTGACCGTCGCATTGTTGTCCAGCTTGATGACGGCGTCTTCGTTGGTCGGCTTGACGGTGTCGGTCTCGGCGATGCTTACCGCGACGATCGCGCCGCTCTCGAGCGTGGCGATCGCGAACGGAGGGAACTCACCGGCGGCGGCGCTGAAGGTCAGACTGCCGGTTTCGGCTCCGGTCTCGTTGAAGTCGTCGAGACGTTCCTTGCGGTCGGCGACGACTCCCGCACGGAAGAGGTCGCTCTGCTCGTCGAACATCCCCGCGAACTCCGACTCATCGCCCTTGTCGAGCACATCGGCGTACGCGGAGGCGAGCTCGTCAGGCGGCAGCAACAGGAACGGCGAATCCGGGGCGAGCTGGCTGGCGCCGATGTAGGAGGGGGCGAGCTCGGGCATCAGCGTATTGCCACCGAGGTTGCCGATATAGCTCAGCTTGTAGGGAGTCCACGGGTCTGCCTGGGTCAGCACCATGATGCTCGACGTGTTGGCCTCGTCATCCGTGACGATCGCCAGGAACGAACGCGGCCAGCCGTTATAGGCCTGCGGCAGCACGACCTCGACGGGCTTGCCGGGAACTGCCGTCGGCATCGCATAATCGGCGATGGCCTCCCTCAGTGTGTAGTTCGTCTTGCGCTCTGCCAGAAGCGCACCGTCGAGCCGGGTCGCTGCGAGGTCAGCATCCTTAGCCTCATCGGCCTGCGCTACCGTCTGAGCCACCTGCTCGACGATCCGCTCGGCCTGCTGCTTGGTGACGGCTGGAGCCTGCTGGCCCTCCGGCACGATGACCGACGCCGTCGGGCTCGGTGTCTCGGACGGCACCAGCTGCGGCCACGCGTCAGACGTGCAGCCAGAGAGCAGGCCGACCGTGACCGCCGCAACGGGGAGAGCAATGAACGTCTTTCGTCCGCGCCCGAGCGCCCGCCGTGGCTTGCTGGCACTGATGACGCCCTTGTCAGACTCCGCGACAGACAGATCAATCGGCTCCGTCACCGGCACGGGCAGACCCTTGCGGCGCGGACCCCGCGAACGGCGCACGTGACGGATGCCGAGGACGTAGAGCACAACGCCGACCGCCATCAGGATGCCGCCACCGACGATCAGGGGTCCAGCCCAGGGCGTGGAGTTCTCGATCGGCCAGGTGACACTCACCGTCGTCGGGGCAGGTTCTGTTCCATCCGAGGCGATGATGACGCTCATGTCGGCTGGAAGCTGCAGCGGCGCGATGACGAGGTCTTCCTGCTGGTACTCATCCAGCCAGAGATCGGACCCTGCCGGGTTCCGCCCCGGAATAGCTTCCTCCTCGGTGCCCTGATCGGTCGCGGCATCCCCCGCCGCTGCCCCGTCCTCGGTCGGGGCGTCGGTTGCCGGCGTGGCGGTGGGGTCGACGGTCGGTTCGGGCTCAGGAGTCGGCTCGATCTCCTCGGTAACGAGCGAGCCGTCCTCGGTCTGCACTACCTGGTTGTAGGTGGTGTCAGCAAGCCATGCCTGCACGTCGGCAGTTCTGCCGTAAGCGGCGAAGACAGAGCCATCCCCCAGCACCCGCAGCGTCTGGGACCCGGGGTTCGCGGTCAGCACGGCGCCGTCGATGACCAGATACGGCTCGTCTTGGGTGATCGAAACATCGGCTGTCGTCGACCGTGGGCCCTGGAAGATCGTCCGCTGGGCGATTCCCGCCCCGATCATCACGGTCGCCAGAACCAGCGCGACCACAGCCCATACGAAACGCACGAAAAACCTTCCTCGGCGCACGGACGTCGACGCACGCCGAAAACTCGACATTTCAGACTAGCGAACATGTCCTGAAAGTCCCCAGGGAGGCGATGCATCACCGACTAGGCCCCGGCTATGCGTATTCTGATCGCCAGGCGGGTCACGCCTGAGAGAACGAGGTCCCGTGAAGCTGCAGAACCCCTTCCGCGTCGCATTCGTCGCGACCCTCGGCGTGGGTCTCGGACTCCTGCTCATCGCGAGCGTGCAGACGTTGTCGACGATCCTGCTTTATGTGGGCACAGCGCTGTTTCTCGCGCTCGGCCTGGAACCGATGGTTTCGTGGCTGATCCGCCGTCGCGTACCGCGGTGGGCGGCGGTACTCGTCACGATCGTCGTCGTGTTGGGCGTCTTCGCCGGCGTCATCCTGATGGTGCTCCCGATCATCGTGGAACAGATCACGCAGTTCGTCGTCGAGGTCACCCGCATTCTGCAGAACCCCTCGTGGCCGGATGAGCTCCAAACGTGGCTCGAGTCGGTGTTCCCCATGCTCAGATGGGATGACATCTTCGCCTACATCCTGCAGTGGCTCCAGGGACTGGACTTCGCGTCGATCGGCGGGTCGATCGGTGGCAACATCCTCGCTATCGGTGCCACCATCGCAAGTGGCCTCTTCGGCGCCTTCATCGTGCTGATCCTGACGATCTACTTCACGGCATCCATCCCCTCGCTCAAGAAGGCCGTGTACCAACTGGTCGCGGCATCCAAGCGTCAGCGGTTCGTCGACCTCGCCGAACAGATCACCAATTCGGTCGGCTATTACGTGATCGGCCAGGTCAGCCTGGGTGTCATCAACGGCATCCTGAGTTGGATTTTCCTCAGCATCATCGATGCGCCGTTCCCCGCGGTCCTCGCGGTGGTGGCGCTACTGTTCTCGCTGATCCCGCTCGTGGGAACGCTCACCGGGTCGACGATTATCGTGCTGACCTGCCTGATCCCGGGTCTCGGCTCGCCGACGATAGCCCTCATCGCGGCGATCTACTACCTCATCTACATGCAGCTCGAGGCGTACGTCATCTCGCCTCGAATCATGAGTCGCGCCGTCGCGATTCCCGGAGCGGTCGTGGTGGTCGCGGCACTCGCGGGAGGATCGCTTCTTGGGCTCCTCGGCGCCCTGATCGCGATCCCGGCGGCGGCGAGCGTCTTGATCATCTACCGGCAGGTCGTGATCCCGCGCCAGAACGAGCGCTGAGCCTCAGGCGGGCTCGCCGAGCTCGCCGTCCCACTCCGTCGGCAACGGCAGGGCATCCGGGTTGATCGCAGCGACGATCTCGGTGAGCACCGTCCTGGTCTGGTTCTCCCCCACCCAGAGGTGGCGTCCGCCCTCAACCGGAATGAGCGTGGCGTGCGGGATCGCCGAGAAACGCTTGGCCGCCTCGTCGGGCCGCAGGAAGTCATCGAACTCGGGGACAAGAACAATGATGGGCCGCGGGTCTTCTGCCCAGCCCGCCAGTTCATCCTCGGTGGTTCGGTGCAGCGGCGGTGACAGCAGCACGATTCCTTCGACGTCGTGGTCGGCGGCGTACTTCAGCGCCAGCTCCGTCCCGAAGGACCAGCCGACGATCCACGGACGCGGCAGTCCCCGTTCGGCGACGAACGACATTGCCGCAGCGACATCCCACCGCTCGGAGTCACCACCGTCGAAAGAGCCGTCGCTGGTCCCCCGCGGCGACGTCGTCCCGCGTGTGTTGAATCGGAGCACGGCAAGATCGGCCAGGGCGGGCAGGCGCGCCGCCGCCTTGCGGAAGATGTGCGAGTCCATGAATCCACCAGCCGTCGGCAGCGGATGCAGCGTGACGAGCGTGGCGTGGGGGGTGCGCTCGGCAGGCACGGCGAGTTCACCGACCAGAGTCAGTCCGTCTTGCGTGTGAAGCTCGATCTCTTGCCGGCGAGCGGGAAGAAGCATCGGTCCGCGAATCTCCATGTCAGCTGATCCTCCAGCAGTGTGAGTGCCAATGTCGGCGAGCCGCGAGATCGGCAGCGTCCCCGAGGACGCCATCTACGCGCCACGCGACGATGTGGGCGGTGCCCGGCTCGATAGGGCGAACGCATCCGGGGCACGCATACGACTTCGTCGCCTGCGCCGCCGATACCGGCTGAACCGTCCACTCCACGCCGCGGCGTACCTCGGTTCGCTTCCAGCCGGCGATCAGGCGTTCGAGGCCGTCATCGCCGGCAGGCTCGGGTCGACGACGATGGGATCGTGGCATCTTCGACGGTCACCACCAGTGGTTGTTGACCCAGAAGTTGTACGCGCCGGCCCAGCTGCCATAGCGTCCCACGGCATAGCCGTTGGCCCACCGCAGATTGTCGACCGGGTTGTAGCCGCTTCCGGGAACCTTGCTGCACGGCAGAGCCTGAACCAGACCGCAGGCTCCCGACCGCCGGTTCGTCGCGTTGGGATTCCACCCGCTCTCCCGTGAGACGACGTAATCGACGTAGCCCCAGTCGCTCTCGGGAATCCCGGCCGCCGACATCCACTCGGCCGGCGAACCACCGCCCGAGTAGAACAACGGTGCTGCTGCGCCGCCTCCACCACCGCTGGATGCCACGACGGGAGTGGGCTTGGGCTTGGGCTTGACGTACACCTCGTAGCCACCGCGATCTGGATCAAAAGCGACAGGCTCGGCATCCGTGTCTATGACCAGTGACTGCGCGTCGACGATCGAACTCGCGTACAGCGAGACAGGCTCGGGCGTGTCGTCCTCGGCCGTCGCGAAAGCCATTCCGCTCGGGCCGGCGTTAGCCGCAACAAAGCCCAGTGCCGCGAAAGCAGCGAAGACCGCGAGCACGCCGCGGCGCTTCGACCAGTGTCCGACAGGGGCTGCAGCTGCCCGGGGCGGCACGCTGGAACGCCGCGGGGCGAGCTCACTGCTCGCGCGCGCGGTTACGTCGGCGCCACGGCGTTCATCAGTCACAATGACCCGATTCTACCGAGGCGAAGCCACGGGTTCGCCTCGAGCGACGCGCGGGTTCACTCGACAGCGAGCATGATCTCGACGACAGCGTCCAGGACGGCATCAACTTGCACTTCGCGGTAGCCGCCCCGCTGCATGCGGAAGGCGACCCCACGAACCTGCTCGATGGTCGCGCCGCTCCCGGTCTCGAGATACCGAGCGAGCTTGTTCATGACGAAGTCGACCTCGTCGATCCGGTACCCGTATCGGAGAGCTCCGGTCCGCTGGAAGCGACGGCGAGAAGGTCGTTGCAGGCGGTCGAGCACCGTCTGGGCGTCTCGCCGCGTCCGCGCGATCCAGACATCCGTCCCCACCCGGGCGATGGCGGCGTCGCGTTCCCGACGAGCGAAGGCGTCCTCGATACGGGTCAGCGCGGCATCCACGCTCGTGATTTCGTATCCGCGGCGCGCGAGCGGAAAAGCAGCAGCCCGAATCTGACCCGACGTCATCGACGGGTGTCCCGGAGCCTCAAAGGCATCACGCGCGTGCGAGAGGAAGCTGTCGACCGCGGCGCGCTCATAGCCCTTCACTCGGCCACGCGTGACGGGAAACAGCGCACGAGCCGGTTCGGGGACAGCGGGCGCTGCCGATTCCGGAGAAGAAGTCATTGTCATTCGGTTGCCAGCCTCACGCTGCTACGCCACATCATGATGCCACCAACGGCGAGAACAGGTAGTACAGGGCCAGCGCCGCTGTTGCCGACGGGAGGATCGAATCGAGCCGGTCGAGGACTCCCCCGTGTCCGGGCAGCCATGAACTCATGTCTTTGATGCCGAGGTCTCGCTTCACCATCGACTCACCGAGGTCGCCGGTTGTCGCCGTACCGAGGATCACAGCACCCAGAATCGCACCAGCCCACCAGGGAATGCCCAGCATGAAGATACCGAGCAGGATGCCCGCAGCAACGGCGCCGACGACAGCGCCCGCGAAGCCCTCCCACGTCTTGTTCGGACTGATCCGCGGCGCCATCGGATGCTTCCCGAAGGTGAGTCCGGAAGCGTAGGCGGCGGTGTCAGCGACAACGGCGACCGCGATGAACGCGATGATCCACCACTCACCGGCATCCTGACGCAGCAACACCATCGCCATGCTCGCGAGGAACGGAACGTAGAACACCACGAAAGTGCCGGCGAGTACGTCGCTCGTGACGGCGGAATATCGCCGGCCATCGGCAGCAGCCATCTGGGTGATCAATCGCCAGACGACGACGAAAGCCAACGCAGCGAACAGCGCCACCCAGTGCAGCCACAGCTCAAGGAACGCCCCCGAGAGAAGCACCACGACTGCAGCAACGATCTGGGGCGCGAGATCGATACGGCGATCCGAGCCCGCCAGCGCACGCGAGAACTCGACAACGCCGAGAACGACGACGCCCAGAGCCAAGAAGATGAAGACCCACTTGATGAAGATCAGCGACAGGAGCGCGACAGCCCCGATACCCACGCCGATGAGGATCGCGAGGATCAGGTCCCTGCCAGTACGCTTCTTGATGCGCTCGTTGGCCTCTTCGAACTCCGCGCGCGCGTGTGCCACATGCTGCTCGAACTCGGTTCGCGCGGTGCGCATCTGCGCCTGGAGGCCGGGGCCGGCCTCCTCCGTAGCTTCCCCGGCGGATTCGCCAGGGACGCGCGCATCGGAACGGTCATCGGTCATGTCGACCGTTACACCTCGAGAAGCTCAGCTTCTTTGCGCTTGAGCGCCTCGTCGATCTGGTCGACGTGGGCGCGCGTGAGCGCATCGAGCTCTTTCTCGGCGCGAGCAAGCTCGTCTTCACCGATGTCGCTCTTGAGGGCGTCGAGGTCATCCTTGGCCTTGCGCCGGATGCCGCGCACGTGCACCTTGGCGTCCTCGGCCTTCGCGCGCACGAGCTTCACGAACTCCTTGCGGCGCTCTTCGGTGAGCTCTGGCATCGTGACACGAACGATCGTGCCGTCGTTGGTCGGGTTGGCACCGAGGTTGGGAGCATCCCGGATGGCCTGCTCGATCGCCTTGAGCGCGGACTTGTCGTAGGGGTTGATAACAAGCGTGCGCGCCTCAGGGTTGTTCAGCGAGGCAAGCTGAGCAAGCGGGGTCGGCGAACCGTAGTAGTCGACCATGATCCGCTGGAACAACTGCGGGTTGGCGCGTCCCGTGCGTACGGTCGCGAAGTCATCCTTCGCGGCCTCCACTGCACGATCCATGCGGGTTCCGGCATCGGTCAAAACATCCGCGATCACGGCGACTCCTTACTGCGTGTGACCTGCATAGTCTAGTCGGCAGGCTTTCAGCCGACCGTGACGACAGTGCCGATGGATTCGCCGAGAAGAGCGCGTGTGACGTTGCCCTCGGGCTCCATACCGAACACGCGCATGTCCATGCCGTTGTCCATGCACAGGCTGAAGGCCGTCGAATCCACGACCTTCAAGCCACGCTGCAACGCGTCGAGATACGTGATCCGGTCGATGCGGGTCGCAGTGGGATCCTTGCGCGGATCGGCAGTGTAAACGCCGTCGACGCCGTTCTTCGCGACGAGAACCTCGCTCGCGCCGATCTCGAGCGCGCGCTGAGCGGCGACGGTATCGGTCGAGAAGTAGGGAAGGCCCGCGCCCGCTCCGAAGATGACGACGCGCCCCTTCTCCATGTGCCGTTCTGCGCGACGGGGGATGTATGGCTCGGCCACCTGGGTCATCGAGATCGCCGACTGGACGCGCGTTGCGGCTCCCGCCTGCTCGAGGAAGTCCTGCAGCGCGAGTGCGTTCATGACGGTGCCGAGCATCCCCATGTAGTCCGCGCGACCTCGGTCCATTCCCCGCTGGCTGAGCTCCGCGCCGCGGAAGAAGTTACCGCCGCCAACGACGACGGCGATCTCTACCTCGTCGACCGCCGCAGCGATCTCGCGTGCCATTTGGCTGACGACATCCGGGTTGACCCCCAGCTGCCCTCCCCCGAACGCTTCCCCCGAAAGCTTGAGCAGGACGCGTCGGCGCCCCGTCGATTCATCCGCCACGTACGTCTCCTCTTGTCGCCTACAACCTACCGAAGCACATCAGAAAGGGCCCGCACTGGATGGTGCGGACCCTTTCGACATGATGCTTACGCGCCGACCTTGAACCGAGCGAAGTCGGTGAGCGTGAGGCCAGCGTCCTTCGCAACCTGGGCGACCGAGAGCTTGTTGTCTCGGGCGTAGTCCTGGTCGAGCAGAGCGACCTGCTTGAAGAAGGCGTTCACGCGGCCCTCGACGATCTTCGGAAGGGCAGCCTCGGGCTTGCCCTCGTTGCGAGAGATCTCGGTGACGATCTCGCGCTCCTTCTCGACGTCGGCCTCGGGGACATCGTCGCGGGACAGGTACGACGGGTTGGCGAAGGAGATGTGCTGCGCCAGCGCGCGAGCGGTCTCGGCGTCATCACCCGTGTAGGCCAACACAACACCCACCTGCGGCGGAAGGTCCTTGTTGGTCTTGTGCAGGTAGATTTCGAACTTCTCGCCCTCGAGCGTGCGCACCTGGCGCAGCTCGACCTTCTCTCCGATGATCGCTGCCTCGTCCGAGATGAGCTGGTCGACAGTTCCCGCGCCCGCGGATGCGGCCAGGGCCTCGTCGACCGAGTTCGCGCCGGCGGCTGCGGCAGCCTCGACGACCTTGTCGGCGAGGGCCACGAAGCGGTCGTTCTTCGCAACGAAGTCGGTCTCGCAGGCAAGCTCGATGAGGGTGACCTTGCCATCCAGTTCGCGGGCGGCGATGAGCCCCTCGCTCGTGGAACGGTCGGCACGCTTCGCGTTACCCTTCGCGCCCTTAAGGCGCAGGATCTCGACGGCCTTCTCGACGTCGCCGTCAGCCTCTTCGAGCGCCTTCTTGGTGTCGACCATTCCCGTGCCCAGCTGCTCGCGCAGCGCCTTGATGTCGGCGATCGTGAAGTTTGCCATGGGTGGCGGCTCCTTGTTCGTGATGAGTTCTCGTGGATGCTCCGGTGGCGCGGTGGCGCCACCGGAGCGATGTCGATCGGCTTACTTGGACTCGGCGACGGCGTCAGTGTCAGCGGCGACGGTTTCCGCGTCACCGGCAACTGCCTCGTGCGCGGCGGCGCCGGCAGCGTCAGCCTCGGACTCGGTCGCAATGGTCTCGACCTCCGCGACGTCGGTGACGACGGGGGCGCCCTGCTCGAGAAGCTCGCGCTCCCACTCGGCGAGCGGCTCAGCAGCCTCAGCCTCGGCCTCGCCAGCGGGCTGGTGGCGCTGGATGAGACCGTCAGCGGCGGCATCCGCGATGATGCGGGTGAGCAGGCTCACCGAACGGATCGCGTCGTCGTTACCGGGAATCGGGTACTGGAACTCGTCAGGGTCGGCGTTGGTGTCGAGGATGCCGATAACGGGGATGCCGAGCTTCTTGGCCTCGTCGATTGCGAGGTGCTCGCGCTTGGCGTCGACGACCCAGATTGCCGACGGGGTCTTCTGCAGGTTGCGGATACCGCCGAGCGACTTGTGGAGCTTGTCGAGCTCGCGCTTCTTGATCAGCAGTTCCTTCTTGGTGAAGCCGCTCGCAGCCGGGTCGTCGTAGTTGAGCTCCTCGAGCTCCTTCATGCGCTGAAGTCGCTTGGAGACGGTGACGAAGTTGGTGAGGAGGCCACCGAGCCACCGCTGGTTGACGTAGGGCTGACCCACGCGGGTTGCCTGCTCGGCGATGACTTCCTGAGCCTGCTTCTTGGTGCCGACGAAGAGGATCGAGCCGCCGTGGGCGACGGTCTCCTTGACGAACTCGTAAGCCTTGTCGATGTAGGTCAGCGACTGCTGCAGGTCGATGATGTGGATGCCGCTGCGCTCAGTGAGGATGAAGCGCTTGACTTTCGGGTTCCACCGGCGGGTCTGGTGTCCGAAGTGCACGCCGCTGTCGAGCAGCTGGCGAATCGTAACGACGGCCATGGCCGTACTCCTTTGCTGACGCGAGTCCGCGTCTCTTACGGTTGATCTCGCCGGTCGGCGACCGACGATCCTGGCGCCCGACACGCTTCCGCTGTGCTCTGGTGAGCTCAGACCGATGGAAGTCGTGCCACCTGACTGATAGTCAGGCTGTGGGCACGCGAAGTCACCCCGAGATCGGGATGCCCTCCCAGTGTACCAGCGGTAGCCTGGCCCAGATACGTGAGAGGTCGGAGCGCTGGTTCCTCCCCAGGCCCGACGAACCCGGCGCCTGTCCCCGACGAGGCATCGGCCGCCCCTGGAGTGCTGAGGCGAACCGGATGCTCAATGGCATGTCAACCTTTCGTCATCTGCTGACCGCGGTTCTTGCCCTCACCGCTGCCGCTTCACTGGCAGCATCCGCACCCGCTTCCGCCGCGCCAGGGATCGCAGCGGAAGCAGCCGCGGTACGCTCAGCCGACCCTGCGCTGGTGGCGGATGACTGGGTCTGGCCCGTGTCGGGATTCCGCATCCTCACTGCCTACGTTGCACCGGCGCATCGCTACGGACCGGGTCACCGTGGCATCGACCTTGAGCTTTTCGGCGTGCGAACCATCCGTTCCCCCGCGGCCGGCTTCGTGCAGTTCAGCGGCCGCGTGGTCGATCGGGACCTCATCACGATTGACCACGGCAACGGGCTCGTGACGACACTGGAGCCCGTGACCTCTCCGCTGGTGGCAGGTGACCGCGTCGCGCGAGGCGAAGACGTCGGCATCGTGGGTGACGGCGGCCACACGCCCGCTGGCGGTGTGCACTTCGGCGTGCGATGGCATGGCGAGTACATCAACCCGATGGTGGTGCTGGGCGGCGTGCCCAGGGCAGTTCTGCTTCCCTGCTGCGCATGAGCGCGTGCGACCGGATCAGCCGAACACGTTCCTGCCGCCGTTGTCCTGAATCGTGCCGTACCCGGTCGCGCTGAAGGTGTTGTCGTTGCCGTTGACCGTGACGTCTCCGATGGCACCGTCAGCGTCGATACGCATACGGTCGCCGGCGATCTGCAGGGATCCGATCGCTCCGCTGACGAAGCTGTTGTCGTTACCTTCGATGCGCACATCACCCATGTCGCCGATCGTGACGCTGTTACCACTCCCCTGGAGTAGCACGGTGTCCGCGGACCCGGCGATCTGCGCGATGATCCGGTTGCCAGCAATCGTCACTTCGGCACAGTCTCCCGTGACAGCGAAGCTGACGTCGTTACCGGCGAGGACAGCTTTGCCGTTCACGCAGAGAGCATCCGGAGCCGGAGCTGGATCAACCGTGACTGTGGGCGCCGGCGTTGGGGCGAGCGTCTCCCACGTCGGCGAGGGCACGGGAGTCGCGGGCCCGCGGGTCGGGATCACGGTCGTGCGCGGTCCGGGTACCACGATGCATCCGGCGAGCGCGAGAGTCGTCGCGAGCGCCAGGGCGACACCGAGCGTGCGGCGCGGAGCATGCATGCGATAACCCTACGGCGAAGTGCGGATCGTCGGATACGCGGCGGCTGGTGCTCGTCGCGCCTACGCGCGGGGATGCGCGAGGCGATAGCTCGCGGTCAGTCGCTCGCTCGACACGTGGGTGTAGATCTGCGTGGTTCCGAGACTCGCGTGGCCGAGCATCTCCTGTACCGACCGCAGGTCAGCGCCACCATCGAGCAGATGCGTGGCGCCCGAGTGACGCAGCGCATGCGGGCCGATGTTGCCTCCCGTCACGACCCCGACGCGGCGTGCCACCACGTCATAGACGGTGCGGGAACCGATACGCGCACCGCGAGCTCCGAGAAAGAGCGCTCGACGAGCCGTATCGGATACGACCAGCGCAGGTCTGCCCCGCACGAGGTAGGCATCCAGTGCTCGTGCCGCGGCGCCCCCGTAGGGCACGACCCGCTCCTTGGACCCCTTACCCCACACGCGCGCAGTGTGTCGTCCGCCATCGAGATCGGTGAGATCCAGAGCGCACAGTTCCGACACCCGAAGCGCAGCGCCATAGAGGAGCTCAAGCATGGCGTGATCCCGGAGCTCGATCGGGTCGCCACCCGCGCGTGCCGACTGCCCGAGCTCATCGAGCAACTGCGCCAGGCCCTCGGCAGACGCAACCTTCGGGAGGGTCCGCCCCCGTTTTGGGGCCACAAGCCGCACTGCCGGATCCGTGCCGATGAGGTTCGCGTCCAACGCCCACGCGAAGAAGGTGCGCACCGAGGCTGCGCGCCGCGCGAGAGTGGATCGGGCGTCGCCCCGCTCGCTGGCACGCCACATCCAGTTCCGCAGCATCTCGAGATCAACGTCCTGGATTCGGGAGGGACCCACAGCGTCGGCCAGGTCGGCGAGATCCGACCGGTACGCGCGCACCGTTGCGGGAGACAGCCGGCGAACGTCGGCGACGTAGCGCAAGTACTGCTCGGCCGCCGCGGAGATCTCCATGCACACAGGATGCCTCAGCTGCTCGAACGGGACTGGAGCCCGCTGCGGTGTGGCGCGACCTACCCGCTGTCGCGCGCTCAAGATCGCGAAGCCTCAGCGCCTTTCTGCCCCGAGCATCTCACGCGAGACGCCAGCCTGCCGCGTCGCTTGTGACGGCGCCGTCCAGGTACAGCATCCCGAGATGGGACTGGACGTCGGCGATGCCCAGGCCACTGCGCCGCGCGATCTCCTGAGGCGTCCGCGCGACCCGTGCACTGAGAGCGTCGCGTACACGCGTTGCGTCGGTGGTGCGCGTCGCGGCTTCCTGATCGCCTGGACCGATGAGCTCGCCCCAACCGATCAGCTCCCGTACCTCGCCAGCCGTCGTGACGCAGGTCGCTTCGAGTTCGCGGAGCAACCGGTGACAGCCAGCTGAGGCCGCACTTGTGACGGGCCCAGGCACTGCTCCGATGAGCCGACCCAGGGCGCTCGCGTGATGGGCGGTGTTCAGGGATCCGCTGCGCCACCCGGCTTCGACCACGATTGTCGCGGCCGACAGCGCTGCGATGAGGCGGTTGCGCTGGAGGAACCTCCACTTTGTCGGAGCCGAGCCGGGCGCGACCTCCCCCACGACGGCTCCCGTCGCGGCGATGCGCTCGACGAGGTCGGTGTGAGCCTGCGGATAGGCCCGTTCCAGGCCGCCCGCCATCAGGGCGATTGTGTGACCGCCACCGGCGAGGGTCGCGCGGTGAGCTGCGGCGTCGATACCGAACGCCGCTCCAGAGACGACGGGGATGCCCGAAGCTGCCAGTTCCGCGGCGAACTCTCCCGCCACATGTTCGCCATAGGAGGTGGCGGCACGCGCTCCGACGATAGCCACACCGGTGCATGCCGTCGCAATGGATCGCGGGTCCCCACGGACCCATAACGCGACCGGCGCGTGAACTCCCAGATCATCGACGGCATCCGGCCAGACCTCGTCAGCTGGTGTTATCAATCGCAGCCGGGCGGCACGCGCTGTGCGCAGTACCCCGGACACCGTACCCGGCCGCATCCTCGGTTCCCATCGTTGCATCGCCGCCCGCGCTTCGCCGGGCTCGAGGATGCTGTCGCTGATGTCTCCGCGCCGCACGCGAGCCAGCGCTTCGAATGCCCCGAGCGAACCCGTCAGGATGCCTGCCGCCGCGTCACCCGGCTCGGTGAGACTGTTCCAGACCACGCGGGCGTATCGATCGAGGATGTCGTCGTCGGAGAGCGGGCCAGCCACGAGGGCACCGAGCTCATCGCGAGCGCGTTGCGGATCGATCATGAGATGGTTCCTCTCTTCAGGAACAGCGCTCGGCCAATGTGGTCGGGTGTCGGCATCCGTTCGCCGTCGAGGTCGGCGAGTGTCCACGCGACCCGAAGAACCCGGTCGTATCCA
>NZ_DBHD01000033.1:0-7446 GCF_002296025.1 Microbacterium sp. UBA837 | reverse complement strand
GCAGACGGATGCCGAACGCGCGCTGCTCGCGCTGCGATGGGGTCAGCATCTGGCGTATCGCCGCGCCGATCCTGTCGCAGCACTCGAGCGTGCAACGACACTGCGCGCGCCACTGTCGGCGGACGCGTCGGTGGCGTTGGATGCCGAGATGGTCAAGTGGCGGCTGATGGCAGGGGTTCCCCTTGATGCCGCGGTGTCGACGCTGCCTCGACTCGCACCGACACCCGGCGCGACCGACGACGATTCCACGGACCGCGACGTCGACGTGCTCGGCATGCTCTCGATGGGGCTCACGTCGGCGATGATCGCAGCGATGCGAGGCGACGCGGAGGCAGCCCGTGGAGCCGTCGCGGAGGCGCGACCGCTCGCCGATCTCGTGAGCCACGACCAGCCGTACGCGGGCGAGCTGCTCAATCTTTCCCAGATGTTGAGTGAGTTGGCGGATGCGTCGATCACCGACGCACGCGCGCTCGCCGAGCGTCAGCGGGTCTCTGGAACCCCGGATGCCGCGGGACAGTGGTCATATGTCCTTGCGCTGATCGAGCTTCACGCGGGCCGGCTCGACCGTGCCGGTCCCCTCGCCGACCTTGCCGTTCGCCAGCTGGCGTGGCGCGACTTCACGGGGCTGTCCGGCGCGGCCATCGCGCTGGGGGCGACGGCCGCGGCGATGTCGGGGGATGCAGGCGCCGCGCAGGCGATGCTCGCAACCGTCGATGACGCCGCGCACGCCGACATCAAGGTCATTCTGCAGCGTGCTGAGGCGTCAGCCTGGCTGGCGATTCCTGAGGGTCGCGCGCAGGAGGCTGCGGCGGCGCTCGCCGACGCGGTAGCGGCAGCTGTGCAGTACGGCCATCACCTTCTGGCGGCACTGACCGCGTCGACGGCGATCCGGCTCGGATTCGCAGAGGCAGTCGCCGAGACCCTCGCGGTGGCGGCGACGGAGACGCCCTCACGCTTCGTGCGCCTGGTCGCGGATGCCGCCACGGTAGCCTCGGCCAAGGATGCCGACGCAGCAATGAGGCTCGTGCCCGCGTTGCGCAGCGCCGGCCTCGACGCACTCGCTCGCACGTTCTCCGAGGACGCGGCACGTTCGGCATCCGCTTCGGCGGAGGCCCGACGGCAGGCGCGTCATGTGGCTGCCGAGCTCGCCTCTGTGACGGTGCGCGAGCCGGCGCTCACCCGCGATCGGGAGATCGACGGTGCAGTCCTCTCGGCGCGCGAGCTCCAGGTTGCACGAGGGGCGGCGGCACGCGAGCGCAGCCGCGAGATCGCGGTGCGACTGGGGATATCGGAGCGCACCGTCAACAACCACCTCGCGAACGTGTACCGCAAGCTGGGCGTTGCCAGCCGCGACGAGCTCGCGGCGGTTCTGCGGGACGCCTGAGGGCGCCGGCGGAGTCACGCCTATCCGCTCACCGGTGCAGATGGGCGCGCTGGCCCTCGCGATCGAAGACCATGACCAGCTCCGCCGGGTCGTCGATCGCGCTGATCGCGTGCGGGGTCATCGTCGAGAACTCGGCGGCCTCGCCCTGGGTAACCTCGATGCGCGGATCGCCGAGTTGCAGCAGCACCCGTCCTTCGATCACGAGGAACCAGTCGAAACCTGGATGCACGCGCGGTGCGGAAATCTCGGGCACGGGCTCCAGGCGCATCTTCATCGCCATCGTGCGGCCGTCGACACGGTTCAGTGCCCACGTCGTGCGCGCTCCGTCGGTGCGCTGGGTGGGACGGATGACGACATCGTCGTCGTCCTCGGCGCGCAACAGGTCGTCGACGCTGACCTGAAGCGCCGCTGCGAGCGGCACGAGCCAGTGCGTCATACTCGCCGCGCACGCCGACGAGCGTCAGCCCACCGTCGCTGAGGTTGCTCAGTTCCGCGAGCGAACTGACGACGCGTTTGAGCGGATGCAGGGTCCGGTCAGTGACATCGAGGTTGGGCGCGGGTCGCGCCACGGTCCGCTCGGTTCCCTCGGTCGGGTGATTTCGGCGTGGCGGGCCGTGCTTGCCATCGCCCACACCGCATCCGCTCAGGCGCAGGCGGCGCTGCGCGACCGCGACACGGATGAGCGCGCCGCCGAGATCGTCACTGAAGCGTTCGTCAACGCGGTCAAGCACTCGGGTGCCCGGCACGCGGTCGTCACGCTCGCGACCGAAGACACCGGTCGCGTGCGGGTCAGGATTGTCTCGCCGGGCAGGCTTCCCGCGGCCGAGCAGCAGGCGTCGGGAATCGGAACGCGAAACGCCGACACCCGGATATACCAATCCGACGATGATGTCGTGCTCGAATCCTTCCTCGCCCCCGTCTCAGATGATCCCTCCGGTGTTTCTTCGGAGCCCTCTGCCGCGAGCTTCTAGTTTCCCTGTTCGGGCAGCTCGGAGGCCCGTCGGCTTTTGCCCCGCGGACCCGGGAACATTGTGTAACAATGCTGCGGTGACCGGAGTGATCGCCGTGGTGCTGGCAGCGCTGTGCTTCGCGACCACGGGAACGGCGCAGGCGCTCGCGGATGTCGATGCATCCCCGCTCTCGGTCGGCGCTGCGCGCATCCTCATCGGGGGCGGGATTCTCGGCGCGATCGCCCTGGTGACGCGGCCACTGATGCCGCGCGCTGCGCCGTCAGCCGAAGCGGCCGTAGCTCGTAGGGCGCCTACCTGGGTCATCGTCACGGTCGGGGCGATCGGCGTGCTGGCCTACCAGCCAACGTTCTTCGCTGGCACACGCCTGAACGGGGTAGCGGTCGGTACGGTCATCGCATTGGGATCGGCGCCGATCGTGACCGGCATCCTCGATGCCCTCATCCGTCGGCGAATGCCGAGCCTGCGCTGGGGCGTCGCGACCGCCATCGCGCTGGTCGGCGTCGTTCTCGTCTCGGGTCTGGTCGGCGGCGCAGGAGCCGCGGGCGTCGGGCCGCTGGGAGTTCTTGCCTCGCTTGCCGCGGGCGCTTCGTATGCGCTCTATGCGCTGGCCAGCAAGCTGCTGATGGACCGCGGCTGGAGTTTCCAGGCCGCGATGGGCGCCGTGTTCGGAGTGGCAGCGGTCGTGAGCCTGCCGCTTCTTCTTGCGACTTCGCCCGGGTGGCTGTTCACCCCCGCAGGTCTCGCGCTCGCGCTCTGGCTCGGCGTCGTCACGACTGCGGTCGCGTATCTGCTCTTCGGATGGGGTCTGCGGCGGCTCGCCCCGACCACGGTCGCGACGCTCACGCTCGCGGAGCCGCTCGGTGCGACGCTGCTCGGCGTCTGGGTGCTTCACGAGCACCTCACGGTGGCGTCGGCGATCGGTCTTGTCGTGCTCGCCCTCGGGCTCGTGGTGCTCTCACTGCCGACCGCCCGGAAGGAGAAGACGGATGTCTCCGCGCCGGCGTGAGAGCGAACCCGGTCCGACCCACGCGGCAGCGCTTGCGGACGCGCTGCGCGCCAGCATCCTGTCCGGCGAGCTGGGTCTAGATGCTCCGCTTCGGGAAGAGCGCCTCGCCGCGGAGCACGCTGCGTCTCGACACACCGTGCGCGCCGCACTTCAGGCGCTCGCGGCAGAGCGGCTCGTGACGATTGCGCCCTACCGAGGAGCCCGCGTCGCCAACCTCGACGACGATGCGGTCGAAGCGCTCCAGGAGCTGCGCGGTGCGCTCGAGGCGGAAGCCGTTCGCCAGGTGAGCGCCAAGCACGGCACGCCGTGGCCGGCTGCTGTCACGCGTCCCGTGAAAGAGGCGATCGACCGGCTCGCGCTGGCCGAGGCATCAGGAGACTGGCTCGCAACAACGCGGGCGCATGCCGAGGTGCACCGTCTCATCGTGGAGGCAGCGGCAAGTCCACGGATTGCGCAGGCCCATCGGCAGCTGGAGTCCGAGATCCTGTTGCTCCTCACGCACGTCAGGCCGGACTATCCGGCGGGCTCGTTCGCCCGGGAGCACACTGGTTATCTTGACGAGATTCAGCGCGAAGGAGGGGACGCGGTCCGGGCACATCTGGCGCACTCGGCCGACCTCATCCGCGCCGCCCGCTACCAGGCGGCCACCGACGAGCCGTAGCGGACGATCGTCGCGGGGTACGCCAGTGCGCTCCCGTTCCAGACCGGCGTGGGCGCGGCGCAGTGGAGGCTTCCCCCTCCCGCCACGGCGAGATCGACAGTCTGCTCGCGCCAGGTCTCGTCCGGGGTCGGGGTGGGTGCCGGGACCGACGAGCGCGGTCCGTCGAGGAGGGTCAGCGCCACCCGGGCGAGCGAGACGCCGACGTGCGACACCGCGCCGGTGAGATGACGGGCCTCCAGCGCACTCATGACGGATGCCGCGAGCAGGTAGCCGGCTGTGTGGTCGACCGCTTCCCCTGGCCGGTGTCCAGGAACTGCCAGTCGATCTCGGGAAGGCGGGGACTGTCGATGCGCAGCACGTCCGCCCCGAACAGTGCGAGGGTGCGGGTCGAGACAGGTCCGGCGATCACCCGCGTGAGGTCGAGCACCCGGACGCCCGCGAGGGGCAGTGACGATGCCGGCTCCGTCAGCGGCGATGCGCCAGGGTCCGCCACGTCACGGCGCACGAGCGGGTAGGCGCGCACGGCGTCGGCGTGCGGATGCGTTCGCCACTCCTGCACTGTCCGAACCCGGCCGACGATCGCTCCTTCAGCGGCAGCGCGGTCTTCCCAGTGCGCACCCGTCGCGGTGCGCAGTGCTGCGGCGATCGCATCCTTGCCCGCGTCGTCTCCGAGCCCCAGCATCCGACGGAGCGCCGCCGCGTGGTGCGGATAGTTGCCGTGGGTTCTGACCCACCCGTCGGCGGTCTCGAAGAACCCGGATGCCGGGGCCCAGGCATCCGGTCTCTCGCCGTTCCAGGTGAAGACTTGCTCGCTGCGATAGGCAGCAGTCAGGCGGGGTCCGTCGAGAACGACCGGGGTGAGGCTCGCCACGTCGACCTCGCGGCCAGTGCTGCGTGCGTACGCCAGGGAGGCGGCGGCAACCGATGCGGCCCCGACCGCTGTGGCGGCGAGCTGGGCGACGGGGAGAGGCGACGGCAACGTCACCGGACCCGCCGGCGGCCGCAGCGCGGCGACCAGCTCGGTGCGGCCGGTCGCCGCCGAGACGAGTTCCGAGGCGAGCTGCTCGAACGATGCTGACATCAACGTCCTCCCTCGAGGTCACGGATGAATCCGCGGAGCAGGTCGAGTCCCTCCGGCCACGGGCCGTGGCCGCTGAGGACATTGATGTGTCCGGCGTCGCCAACATCGTGCGCGACGAGCACCACCGGCTCGCCAGCTTCCTGCACTGCAGTGCCGACGGCACGGTCCCAGTCGTCGGAGTCGGGTTCGTCCCAGGATGCCGGAGTGCTGCGCACCCAGGCCGGATGCTGCGCTTGCCAGATCGACTGCCAGTGGCCGGGGGATGAACCACCGAGCCCCGGGACAACGACGACCGAAGCATCCTGCATCGCACTCCTCCTCCGTTCCCACTCGCACTCGCACCCGATTGTCTCCATCACATCGGGCGCGAGTCGCCGGCCAGAAGAGCCAATGTGCGTTTGCTGGCCCGTCGCAAACGACCGGTCAGCGGGCGTAGCGCTCGACGAAGGTGCGGAGCATCCGGCTTGGATGCAGCACCTCGCGTTCACGGACGGCGGCGAGGGGAACGTGCACCTCCGTCGGTGCGAAATACCCGTAATCCGTGTATGCGTGGATGCGCGCGGTGATGCCGTTGACATCGAGCTCCGGGTGGAACTGCGTCGCATAGATGTTCTCGCGCACGCGGAACATCTGCACGGGGCAGGTGGTGGAGGAGGCGAGCAGCGTCGCCGAGGAGGGGAGCGAGCGCATCGCCTCCTTGTGCCCGACGAAAGCATCGAAGCGCGGAGGGATGCCGGCCAGCAGGGGGTCGGTGATCCCGGCATCCGTCAGCGACACCTCCACCACGCCGACCGGCTCACCGTAGGTGCGGTCGATGATGGCACCCTGGTGGGCGCCGACCGTTCCCACGCCGTAACAGGCGCCCAGGAACGGGAAGTCGCGCGCGACGACCTGGTCGAGGAGCGCATCGAACTCTGCCTCGACGCGCCGCTGCACGGCGGATTTCTGCTCGGGCGGATCCGACGCGTTGAACGGTCCGCCGCCGACGAAGATCCCCGACAGGTCATCGAGGTCGAGCTCGGGCATCGGGCCTGCCTCGAGCCGCACCCGTCGCAGCTCAGACTCCGTGAGACCGGTGTAGCGCAGGAAAAGCTCGTACTCTTCATCGGCCGGACCGTCCTCCGCGCGGGTCGCCAGCAGGATGAACGGCTTCATCCGCTCAGCTTAAGCGCCCCGAACCCCCGTTCATCCTGAAATCGGCACGCGCCGGGAACATTCGGTTTCGGTGCCGTCGCGCCGTCACCGAGACCGCTACTGTTACGACGAAACCAGCAACGGCAAAGGGGGCAGTAGGCCGTGAGCAGTGCGAAACAAACAGATCCGCGCGAGAACACATCCGCTTCAGCGCTATCGAGCGCCGCGAGGCGGTGGGTGATTCTCGCTGCCGCATGCGTTGTCGGCTTCATCGTCGTGTACGTGATCGCCGTGTTGACGGTGTGGGGGCAGGAGTGGGAGAACGCGGCTATCGCGGGCTCGGGCCAGGTTCTGCCCTGGGAAGCGACGGATGCCGACGACAATCTCGATCTGATCCAGACGTGGTCGCTCGCCATTGCCGTGCTCGTGGTCGGCATCATCGGATTCGCGCGGCGGCAGGTGCGCACGGCCCTGGCGGGGATGGCCGTGATCGTCGTCGGGGTGCTGCTGTCTGAGGCGCTCA
Source organism: Microbacterium sp. UBA837 (assembly GCF_002296025.1). Lineage (NCBI taxonomy): Bacteria > Bacillati > Actinomycetota > Actinomycetes > Micrococcales > Microbacteriaceae > Microbacterium > Microbacterium sp. UBA837. The sequence goes on along the minus strand of NZ_DBHD01000033.1, from coordinate 686 downwards.
AGCGCTTCATCCTGTGGCGGCCCGACCTCGCCCCGGCGGACCTTGGTGCGGGACACAACAGCTTCCCGAGTGGTCACACGACGATCGCGATGACCCTGATCGTCGCGATGATCATCGTGGTTCCGTTCCGGTGGCGGGGCCTGGCGATGGGCATCGTCATGACCTGGGCCGGGTTGATCGGTGCGCTGACGGTCACCGTGCACTGGCACAGGCTCTCCGACACTCTGGCGGCAGACATGCTCGCGCTGTGCCTCGGCAGCCTTGCCTCGCTCTGGCTCCTGCGGTCCGGGCGGGTGAAGCAGTACGCGGGCGGCGGAGAGTTCCGTGGTCGGCGCATCTACGTCATCGTTGCCGCCATTCTCGCGAGTATCGGTTTGATCGCGGGGTTGGTGTTCGGCATCCTGGCCATCGCTTTCGGGCTGCAGAGCTCGACGGGGCAGTTCCACGCCTACGCGTCGGCGCAGATGCTTGCCGCGACCGGCTCGGTCTTTGCCGCGCTGGGTTTCTGGGCAACCTGGCGGGGGCTGGACGTTCCGGACGCTGTGAAGCCGGCGTAGGGTCGCTTCCCGAACGTCCGGCCGCGCCTCGCCGGTTGCGGGCAGCTTCGTGACGAGTGTGTAAACCTCGCGTGGCGATTCGCGGCCGAGGATGAATCGCTCCGTGCGACTCGGTATCTTCGTGTCGTG
>NZ_DBHD01000125.1:0-3076 GCF_002296025.1 Microbacterium sp. UBA837 | reverse complement strand
ACTTGACACGGATGCCTCGCGACTCTACGCTCGGAGATGTCAAACATTCTATACATTCAAGCTCGAGGAGTCGACATGGGATACGTCGAGAGAAATACCTGGTCGCAACTGATTGCAAGTGCTGCGGGAACCGCTGTGTACCTGGTGCTGGTGCTGCCCCAGCTAGGGACCACCCCCATAGGAGAGATCGCCTGGCAGTGGCCGATGGTCTGGACGATCGCCGGTGCCATCGTGGTTTCGATCGTGATCAGCATCCTGTGGGGTATCGGCGCGGGCATGCGCGACCCCGACGAGGAGCACCGCGCCGACCAGCGTGACCGGGAGATCGAGCACCTCGGCGACCGCGTCGGACAGGCCTTTCTGGTCATCGGTGGGCTGGCAGCGCTCATCCTGGCGATGGTGCAGGCCGAGTGGTTCTGGATCGGCAACGCCGTCTTCTTCGGCTTTTTCCTGTCCGCGTTCATCGGCGGCATCGCCCGCATCGTCGTTTACCGCCGAGGGATGCCGTAATGGTCAAGCCCACGAGAATCACCAACACCATCCGCGCGACGCGCGAAGCCGCCGGGATGACGCAGGCCGAGGTGGCCCGCCACATTGGAGTCACCCGCCAAACGCTCATCGCGATCGAGCAGGGCAAGTACTCGCCGTCGCTCGAACTCGCCTTTCAGGTCTCGCGACTGTTCGGGGTCGCGATCGACGACCTGTTCCAATACCCGACGGATGACGCAGACGGAGTGACAGCATGACAACGAACCCGCCCGCGGCCGGCTCGCCGACGCCCGCGAATGGCACGATGCGCGCCTGGGTCCAGGATCGCTACGGCGGCCCCGAGGTCGTCGAACTCGACCGGGTTCCGGTCCCCGTGCCCGGCGCCACTGACCTTCTCGTCCGGGTGCGTGCGTGCGGCATCCACGCCGGAGACGTGCGCCTGATGCGAGGCGACCCGTACCTCGTGCGGCTGGCATTCGGCATCCGTCGCCCGCGCACGGCTACCCGCGGCATCGATGTCGCGGGCACCGTCGTCGCTGTCGGATCCGAGGTTACGGGCTCTCGCCCCGGTGACGAGGTCGTAGCCGAGATCGGCGTCGGCGGGGGCCTCGCCGAGTATGCCATCGTGCCCGCCGCGCGCGCCGTAGTGCGGCCGGCTGACGTGCCGGTTCAGCATGCTGCGGCGCTGCCCGTCTCCGGCGGGACGGCCTGGCAGGCGCTGGATGCCGCGCACGTCGCATCCGGAAGCCGCGTCCTCGTGATCGGAGCGGCGGGAGGTGTGGGCACCTACACCGTGCAGCTTGCCGCCCAGCGCGGCGCGGAGGTGTGGGCGCTCGCCGGCGAGCGGGCGCTCGATCTCATGACAGACATCGGGGCGGCCCACGCGTTCGACTACCGGAGGGTCCAGCCGGGCTCTCCTGAGATTCCCGCCGAATCCTTCGACGCAGTGATCGATATCGCCGGCACCGTCCCTCTCTCCGCGCTTCGCGGACTGCTGCGGGACGGTGGCACGGTCGTGCTCGTCTCGGGCGCGGGGGGAAAGATTCTCGGCCCGATGGGACGGATGCTGAAGGCCGTCTTCCTGTCGCGGCGCCGGCGACGCATCCGCTCCCTCGCTGCCACCGCGAAACCCGAGATCCTGGCGCAGTTGCTTGAGCTGACCGCCCAGGGCACCATCCGGCCCGTGATCGAACGGACGTACCCGTTCCACGCGGCACGCGACGCGCTCGCGCACGTGGACGCGGGACACGCTGTGGGCAAGGTTGTCGTCACGGTCGAGTGACCCGCCCAGGTTCTCGGCCGATGGCGACGATCGTGCGAGAATAGAGCCCGGCGTGCCCGTGTCGCCGGCATCTTTCTGCTCCGTCGGGCCTCTGGACAGCGTCCGCCAGCCGCACTCTCTTGGAGAACGACGTGACGACTACGACGCCCGCACACAATGCACCAACGACTCGCACGGCTCAGCGCCGCCGCTACCTGATGTGCCGTCCCGAGCACTTCACGGTCAGCTACACGATCAACCCGTGGATGGAGCCCGCCAAGCCCACCGACACCGCCAAGGCCGTGGCGCAGTGGCAGGTGCTCTACGACACCTACCTCGAGCTCGGGCACGAGGTCGAGCTGATCGACCCCGCCGAGGGGCTGCCCGACATGGTCTACACGGCCAACGGCGGGTTCATCATCGACGGCATCGCCTATGCGCCGAAGTTCCGGTTCGCTGAGCGCGCCGGCGAGGAGCGCCACTTCATCGACTGGTTCCGCGCCGCAGGATTCGAGACCGTCATCCCCGAGGAAGTCAACGAGGGCGAGGGCGACTTCCTGCTCGCGGGTGACGTCATCCTCGCGGGTACTGGGTTCCGCTCGACCGGCGACAGCCACCGTGAGGTCGGCGAGGTTTTCGGCAGGGAGGTCATCTCGCTGACTCTCACCGACCCGCGCTTCTATCACCTCGACACGGCGATCTCGGTGCTCGATCCGGTCATCGGCGCGGCCCAGGGCGGGCCGGATGCCGCGAACATCGCCTACCTGCCGGGTGCCTTCGATGAGGCAAGCCAGCGGATCCTCGCCGAGCGCTTCCCCGACGCGATCCGGGTCTCGGATGCCGACGGTGCCGTGTTCGGGCTGAACTCGGCAAGCGACGGCTACAACGTGTTCATCTCGCCGCGGGCCACCGGTTTCGAGGCGCAGTTGCGAGAGCGCGGCTATAACCCGGTGCTCATCGACCTGTCTGAGCTGCTCCTCGGCGGCGGCGGGATCAAGTGCTGCACCCTCGAGCTGCGGGCGAAGCGGGACGAGTCATGAGCGCCGACCAGATCTCCATCGACGCGACCACGCTCGAGATCATCCGGGCAGAAGACGAGCACCTCGCCCACAACTACCACCCCCTGCCGGTCGTGATCTCCCGCGGCGAGGGAGTGTGGGTGACGGATGTCGAGGGCAAGCGCTACCTGGACCTGCTGTCGGCGTACTCGGCGTTGAACTTCGGGCACGGGCACCCGGCTCTGCTCGCCGTTGCCCGGGAGCAGTTGGAACGGTTGACCCTCACGAGCCGGGCGTACCACAACGACAAGCTCGGAACCTTCGCTGC
>NZ_DBHD01000133.1:0-2514 GCF_002296025.1 Microbacterium sp. UBA837 | reverse complement strand
CACGGCGCGGAAGAAGAACTCTTCGAGAAGCGGCGCGATCACGACGGGGGCGAGCACGCCATCGAACCAGAAGGATGCCGGAAGCGACCCGTCGAGAGTGCCTGCTGTGGGCCACACGGCGGTGCCGGTGCCGGCGATCTCGAGAAAGCCCTGCGTGAAGCGCAGGATGACGCCGAGCACGATGCCGTAGAGCAGGTCGAAGGGGTGGAAGCGCAGCAGCATCCGGGGCCGGGAGCGCGCGAACGCAAGGATGATCGCGGCGAGCATCCCGCCCCACAGGGCGGCAAGCGAGAGCGCGGAACCGAGGGTGCCGCCGAGGAGTCGGTCGGCGAGGGTGGCGAGCAGGATGCCGGCACCGAGCAGCAGCACAGCCCATCCGACAAGTTCCCAATCCCAGCGAGCGACGGATGTTCCGCCCGACCGCCACGAGTGGCTGGCGCGCTCGCTGCGCCGCGACTTTCGACCCGAATCCGACCCCCGAGACGACGATGATCGCCGCGACGAACCGGGCTCCGCGGGAGCGTCCGAGCGCCTCGACGACCCTCGTTCCCGTGAACGTACTGTCCCCGCGCTAGACTCCGTCATAGGCGCCAGGGTACCTGTCGGGGGAACTCCTCGCCGGTTCGGCGCCAGAACCACACGCTTCTATCCGCATCGCGAGGGCGAGCGGATACTGTTCCGCCCACCGCACACCAGCCGACTCGCGAGGACCGCCGTGGCCTACCGCTCGAGCACGTCAAGACGCTCCCGAGGCTCTGTGCCCACGTGGGTGTCGATCGTGATCGTCGCGGTGCTGATCCTCGCCGTCGGGGGCCTCAGCTGGCTGGCGATCACGCGCACGCAGACACCTCCCCCGACCGAGGCGCCACGCGTCACGCCGACGATGGGCGTCGAGACTCCGACCGCGACGCCTACGCCGACGCCGACCGTGACAGTGGCGGCGGCAACGGGTCCGGGCCAGCGCTTCCTCGCAACATCCGAGGGCGTGTGGTGGCGCGCGACGGCCGGGCAGTGCGGGTCGATCGAGCCGCTGCTGGAGCGCTCGACCGATGCCGGGCAGACCTGGTCGGATGTCACGCCCCGCTACCTCGGGATCGGGCAGATCCTTTCGCTGTCGCCGTATGCGGCGGATCAGGGCCAGATGGTCGCGCTCATGGGCGCGGATTGCACGCTGCAGGGCATGCGTACCTTCACCGACGGGCAGTTCTGGGAGCCCAACGGCGACATCCTCGCCTCGTCGACCTACATTGATCCCGCGAATGCGCTAGCCGTCGTGACCCCCGCCGGCACACTCGACGCCCCCTGCGGGGCGCCGACGGGGGTGCGCGCCGGCGACGGCACGACGGCAGTCATCTGCGGGTCGGATGCCTCCCAGTCGACGGATGCCGCCACCTGGTCGCCCCTCGGCCAGGCCGGGGTTCTGGCGCTGACCGTGTCCGGCGACGGCCAGGTCACGACGGCCCGGGCGGATGCGGCATCCTGCGACGGGATGCTGGTGGCGGAGCCGGGAGCTGCGACCTGCATCCCGAGCATTCCGACCGATGCCCCGGTCGCCGTCACCCTCGACGGCGAGGGCGTGCCCTGGGTCTGGGCGGGCGACACCTTCGTCTCCACCCGCTGACAGCGCGGCACGAAACCATCCGTTCACATTCCACCCCCTATGGTTGTACCTGTCGGTGCACAAGGGGACGGGGCATCGACACCCGAAGTGGTGGCCACAGAGATCTGGGGATCAATGGTCGAGGTCCTTGTCGTGTGCACGGCGAACATGATCCGTTCGCCGCTTGCCGAGCTGTACCTGCGCGATAAGTTCGCGGATGGTGCGATCACGGTGCGCAGCGCAGGCACGCATCCAGCGCCCGGCGACGGGATGACGCGACGGGCTCGCGATGCCGCGAAGTCGCTGGGTCTGTCGATGACGGATGCCGAGTCTCATCGCCCGCAGCTTCTGACATGCGAGATGGTCGAGCAGGCCGACCTCATTCTCGGCGCGTCCCGCATCCACCGCAGCGCGTGCGTGCGGATGGATCTCAGCGCCTTGGGCCGCGCATTCACGATCCGCGAGTTCGCCAGGCTCTCAGCCCTGGTTGATGACGACGCCCTCCAGCGTGCGGTGGATCGTGCGGGCGAGGACCCGAGTGCGCGGGTCCGCGCCGCGACCGACCTTGTGCGCGAGGTTCGGGGCACGACGGATCCGCCCGGAGACCCGACGGTCGATGACGTGTTCGACCCTGAGCTGTCGCGGCGTCGCGCCCACTACGCCCGGGCGGTGGCGGAGATGATCCCGGCGCTTGATGCCGCAGTGGCATACGCCAACCGCGTTCGCGAGGCCTCTCTCGTTCGGTGAGCGAGCCGCGCCTCCCGGCCGGTAAGCGAGCGAAGCGAGACGAAACTTCATCCCCGGCCGCCGGCTCAGCGACGCGACGCCGCAGCCTCTACGCGTCCCGATCCTGCGGGCTGCCGATGCGTTCACGCAACGAGAGCGGAATCGTGGACGAGATCCGTGCGGGTCGT
>NZ_DBHD01000070.1:0-7069 GCF_002296025.1 Microbacterium sp. UBA837 | reverse complement strand
AATGTCTGCCACGCCCCATCCGACGGTGGCGATCTCGGGCGCCGTGAAGATGTTGGCGGTGATGCGGCGCTTCTCGAGCGGGATGACGACATCACCGAACGCGTGGAAGACGGCGGTCCGCCCCTGCATCGCCGCCACCGATGCCAGGGGGAAGAAGTTCGTGCAGTCGCCGGCGGCATAGATGTTCGGGACTGACGTCCGGGCCACACGGTTGACGCGGATGTGGCCGCTCTGCGTGAGCTGCACCCCGGCCTGTTCGAGACCGATGTTCGCCGTGTTCGGGATCGAGCCGACCGCCATCAGGCAGTGGCTCCCCTCGACGCGAGAACCGTCCGAGAGGGTCACGACCACGCCGTCACCCTCGCGCACCACGGACTTCGCGCGGGACTTGGGAAGAAGGGTCATACCACCGCGCAGGAAGACGCTCTCGATCACGGCAGCGGCGTCTTTGTCTTCGCCCGGCAACACCTGGTCGCGGCTCGAGATGAGCGTGACCTTCGAGCCGAGGTTCATGTATGCCGAGGCGAACTCCGCGCCGGTCACACCCGAGCCGACGACGATGAGGTGCTCGGGCAGCGTCTTCATGTCGTAGAGCTGCGTCCAGGTCAGGATGCGTTCCCCGTCGGGCTTGGCACTGGGAAGCTCACGCGGCGAGGCGCCCACGGAGATCACAAGGGTGTCGGCCTCGATGCGGTCGAAGTCCGTGCCGCCGGGTCCCGTGGAGACGACCACGGCGTTGTCATCCTCGACGCGGCCGTGTCCCTCGAGGATCGTGACGCCTGCCTGCAGCAGGGAAGCTCGCATGTCCTCGGACTGCTGGCGCGCCAGGGCGAGGAGCCGCTTGTTGACCTGTGCGAGGTTGATTGCGATCTCAGGCTTGAGCGGGCGACCGTCGCCACCCTTGGCGAACAGCTGAACACCGAGCTCCCCCGCGTCGGCGATCGCGACAGCGGCGTCAGCCGTCGCGATGAGCGTCTTGGACGGTACGACGTCGGTGATGACCGCCGAGCCGCCGACACCGGCCCGCTCGACGAGGGTGACGTCCGCCCCCAGCTGCGCTGCCGCGAGCGCCGCCTCGTAGCCGCCGGGACCACCGCCGATGATCGCGACGGATTGGGCGCGCTCGAAGCTCAAAGACATGCGTCCATTGTTTCAGCAAGCCCCCGTTGTTCCCGCCAGTCACGGGTTCCTAGAGTGGGAGCATGTCAGACACGCTGAGCAACCCGCTCGATGATCCTCACGCCGACCCCTTCGAGGTCGCGCGAACCGCAGCAGCCGATATCGCTCGCCTCACCGGCGTCGAGCACCACGACATCGCGCTGACTCTAGGAAGCGGCTGGGGCAAGGCAGCCGACCTCATCGGCGAGACCGTCGCGACGATTCCGGCGACGGATGTCACGGGCTTCAGCAAGCCCGCCTTGGAAGGCCACGTGGGTTCGCTACGCAGCATCCGTACTCCCAAGGGCAAGCACGTGCTCGTGATCGGCGCACGCACCCACTACTACGAAGGCCACGGACCGCGCCGCGTCGTGCACAGCGTGCGTACGGCCGCCGCGACCGGCGCCAAGACGATGGTGCTCACCAACGGCGCCGGCGGCATCAAGCCGTCCTGGAAGCCGGGACAGCCGGTTCTCATCAGTGACCACATCAACCTGACCGGCGCATCGCCGCTGGAAGGCGCGACCTTCATCGACCTCACCGACCTCTACTCCGTGCGACTGCGTGACGTTGCCCGAATGGTGGATCCGACACTCGACGAGGGCGTGTACTGCCAGTTCCGCGGGCCCCAGTACGAGACTCCGGCCGAGGTGCGGATGGCAAAGACCATCGGCGGACACATTGTCGGGATGTCGACAGCGCTCGAGGCTATCGCCGCTCGTCAAGCAGGGATGGAGATCCTCGGGTTCTCGCTCATCACGAACATGGCTGCCGGCATCCAGACGACCCCGCTGAGCCACCAGGAAGTCATCGAGGCCGGCAAAGCGGCAGAACCGGTGATCTCGGCGTTGCTGGCGCGCGTCATCGGCGAGCTGTGATGAGTGTGGTCGACGCCGCTCGGGTCTGGCTCGAGCAGGATCCCGATCCGGACACCCGAGCCGAGCTTGCCTCGCTCCTCGAGGCGGCTGATGCCGGCGACGCTGCTGCGCTCGGCGAGCTGGAGGATCGCTTCGGCACCCGCCTCGCCTTCGGAACCGCGGGGCTTCGCGGTGCTCTGGGCGCCGGTTCCAACCGGATGAACCGGGTCCTCGTGACACAGGCCGCGGCAGGGCTTGCCGCATACCTGCGCGAGCGAGCAGGAACCGACGCCACGCCGCGCGTGGTGATCGGATACGACGGACGCCGAAACTCCGATGTCTTTGCTCGCGACTCCGCGGAGATCTTCGCGGGAGCAGGCTTCGAGGCGGTGCTGCTGCCACGGCTGCTGCCGACCCCCGTGCTCGCGTTCGCCGTGCGCCACCTGGATGCCGCAGCCGGCGTCATGGTGACGGCATCCCACAACCCGCCCGATGACAACGGCTACAAGGTGTATCTCGGCGGCGTCGACGCGGGTTCGCAGATCGTATCCCCCGCGGATGCCGAAATCGCGACGCACATCGAGGCGGTGGCTGCCGGCGACATCCGTGATCTGCCGCGCAGTTCGGCGTACGAGATCGCACCGGAGTCGGTGGTGGACGCCTACGTCGGGGCGACCGCCGCGGTCGCGCCGGCGGGTCCCGGCGCGCCCGGGATGCGGTGGGTCTACACCGCCATGCACGGCGTCGGGTGGGAGACGCTCGCCCGCATCCTCGACGCTGCCGGGTATCCGGCGCCGACGCCGGTGACCGCCCAGATCGAGCCCGACGGGCGGTTCCCGACCGTGTCGTTCCCAAACCCCGAAGAGCCCGGGGCGATGGACCTTGCCTTCGAGACGGCTCGGCAGGTCGGGGCGGAGTTCATCCTCGCCAACGACCCAGATGCTGATCGACTCGCCGTTGCGGTGCCCGACCCGGCCGCGCCGGAGGAGTGGCGGCGCCTGACCGGGAACCAGATCGGGCTGCTCCTCGGGTGGCGCGCGGCGCGGGCGGCGGATGCGGCATCCGGTGCAACCCTCGCCTGCTCCCTGGTGTCTTCACCAGGCCTCGCTGCCGTCGCCGAGCACTACGGGCTGGGCTTTGCGGCAACCCTCACCGGGTTCAAGTGGATCTCCCGTGCCCCGGGAATGATCTACGGGTTCGAGGAGGCTCTCGGCTACCTCGTGAACCCCGAGACCGTACGCGACAAGGACGGGATTTCGGCGGCGGTCGCGATGCTGGGGATGATCGCCGAAGCGCGAGCATCCGGTCGCACGGTCGGTGACCTGTTGGCCGAGTTCGACGAGACATTCGGCGCGTTCGCCAGCGACCAGATCTCGCTGCGGGTGAGCGATCTGTCGCTGATCGGCCGGATGATGTCATCGCTCCGGGCAGCTCCCCCGGCGGCGATCGGCGGCGTGACGGTGGCGCGGATCGACGACCTGCTGCACGGGGTCGACGGCCTTCCGCCCGGCGACGTGCTCCGCCTGTGGCTTGAGGACGGGTCTCGCATCATCATCCGGCCCAGCGGCACCGAGCCCAAGCTCAAGGTGTATCTCGATGTTCGCGCAGAGACGGCCGACGCGGCATCCACCCGCCTGACCGATCTGGCCGCCGGCGCGCGCGACTTGCTCGCCGCCGTCAGCTGACGGGGCCGCAGCTAACTCCTCGAATCCGGGTCTGGGGCGCAGCCGCGGCGCCGCGAACGCGCGGTTTGCCGGCGATGTTGAGGAGTTGGCTGCGGCTCACAGCTGGCGCTGGCGGGCGTGGACGACCTCGAGAAGGTCGACGAACAGCGGATGCTGGGGTGTCAGGCCCGTGATCCGAGTCACGGCGGCGGCGGCATCCGTATCGCGAAGCAGCTGCTGCAGCTCCTGGGACTGCGGGTCGTCGGGGTCGTCGAACTCCAGGGCAGCACCGACAGCCGCGAGCAGTCCCGACACCGACATCCCCCGCTCCGCGGCCTCAGCGGCAGGGCCGATGAATCGCTCGTGCCGCGACAGCTTGCGCAGCGGCTGGCGCCCGACCCGACCGACGGTGTCGGGCAGCGCAGGGTTCTGGAATCGCCGCAGGATCGTCGCCCGATAGTCGGCGAGCTCTTCGACGGGCAGTTCGTGCTTGGCCGTCAGAAGCGCCGAGGTCTCTTCGAGGGCCGCGATCACCTGACCTGCGATCGCTGGGTCGGCGAGAGTCTGCGCGATCGTCACGTGCCCGGCGCGAGCGCCGAGGTACGCGGCTGCGGCGTGCCCGGTGTTGACGGTGAAGAGCTTGCGCTCGATGTAGGGCGCGAGGTCGTCGACGAAGTGGGCGCCGGGAATCTGCGGCGGGTCGTCGCCGAACGGCGGCCGCTCGATGGCCCATTCGAAGAAGGGCTCAACGGTGACATCCACCCCGGTACCCTCAGGCTGCGCCGGCACGATTCGGTCGACGGCGGTGTTCGCGAAGACGGCCCGGGCCTGGAGGTCAGTCCAGCTCTCCCCCGCGGCTGCGGCGACCTCATCCCGCAGCAGGTCGGTTGCGTTGATGGCATTCTCACACGCCATCACGTGGAGCGCCGCCTGCGAGGCCTCCCGCGCGGCGAGCCCTGCGGCGATGTGCGGGGCGACGAATCGAAGGACAGTCGGACCCACAGCGGTCGTTACCACGTCGGCCGTCGCGATCTCAGCCACGAGAGCATCGGGGTCGGTGGCGGAGTTGATCGCCCGAAACCCCGTCACCGTCTTGTCGACACCACCCTCGCCGACCTCGTGGACGGTATACGAGGATGCCGCGTTGATCGCATCGACCAGGGGCGCCGCGACATCCGAGAACACAAGCTCGTAGCCGCCCTCGTGGAGGAGCAGCCCGACGAAGCCGCGTCCGATGTTGCCCGCGCCGAAGTGGACGGCCTTCATGACTGCCTCCTCCTCAGACGCCGGCGGCGGAGACGATGGCGAACAGGTCGTCGCTTGTCGCGGCAGCCTTCAGCCTTGCGACGTCATCCTCGTCGGAGAACAGGATCGCGATCTGCGACAGGATCTCGAGGTGCTCATCGCCGACACCGGCGATACCGACGACGAAGGTCACGGTTTCGCCGTCCCAGTCGACGCCGCCGTCGTACCTGACGACGGACAGGGCCGACGCGAGGATGGCGTCCTTGGCGTCGTTCGTGCCGTGCGGGATCGCAAGCTCATTGCCCATGTAGGTCGAGACGGTCTGCTCGCGGGCAAGCATCGCGTCGTAATACGCCGAGGTCACTGCTCCGGCAGCGACCAGAAGATCTGCCGCCTCCCGGATCGCTTCGTCCCGCGTTGCCGAGCCCGCATGAATCCGCACGCGGTCGCTCGTGAGAACCTCACTGGTCATAATGAAACCTTCCTCCCCGGGAAAATTGCCGTCTCGTCGCATACGGGTGACGAGACGAAGGACGAGGGTGCGGGGCGGCCTGCGCCGCCCCGCACCGACTCATCGGTTATGCACCATCCTGGTGCTGGTCGCGGACCAGCTCCACAACCTCGTCGTACTTCGGCGAGTTCATGAAGTTGTCGACCGACACATGTACGGCATCCGGAGTCTTCTGCCGGGCCCGGTCGGTGAGCTGATTCTGCGTGATCACCAGGTCGGCGGAAGCATCCAGATTCGCGATCGCCTTGTTGGTGACCGTGACATCGGTGATCCCCGCCTTCGTGATCTTGTTGCGCAGCACGCTCGCGCCCATTGCAGATGACCCCATGCCCGCGTCGCACGCGAACACGATGTTCGAGATCTGCTTGGTTTCGAGACGTCCTCCGCTGGCGAGACCCCCCGTTGCCCGAGCGGTCTCTGCCTCGTCGTACGCCTCGTCGGCGTCGCCTGCGGCGCGGGCGTCAGCACCAGCGCTGGCGCGAAGACCAGCGAGCGCAGCCGACTCCTTGCCCTTGTTGGCCTCGGTCTGTGCGATGGCGGCGCTGAGGTCGCCGCCGAGCCCCGCTTCGAGGTCGCGCTTACGGCTTGCGCGCAGCATGATCCCTGCGAGCAGGAACGTCACTGTGGCAGCAAGAATCACCGAGAGATAGACCACCAGAAGGTTTCCGACTCCCGGACCGATTGCGGCAAAGGTGACGGCGATGATGCTTCCCGGAGCGGCTGGGAATGCCAACCCTCCCTGCAGAAGCATGTTGGTCGCGACTCCAGTCGCGCCACCCGCGATGAGCGCGAGGATCGTGATCGGCTTCGACAGCGCGTACGGGAAGTAGATCTCGTGAATGCCGCCGAAGAACTGGATGATGATCGCGCCGGGAGCCGAAGCCTTGGCCGCGCCGACACCGAAGAAGGTAAACGCCAGGAGGAGTCCGAGACCGGGTCCGGGGTTTGCCTCGATGAGGAACAGAATCGACTTGCCGGTCTCGGCTGCCTGCTCGATCCCCAGCGGCGTGAAGACACCGTGGTTGATGGCATTGTTCAGGAACAGCACCTTCGCCGGTTCGACGATGATCGACACGAGCGGCAGCAGGTTCACCGAGACGAGCCAACCGACCGCGCCACCAAGGACTGCGCTGACGCCGAGCATGACGGGGCCGAACACGAAGAACCCGACGATCGCGAGGATCATTCCGAGGATGCCGGCGGAGAAGTTGTTGACCAGCATCTCGAAGCCGGGCTTGATCTTGCCGTCCCAGATCCGGTCCATCCACTTGGTCATGAGAGCAGCGAACGGGCCCATGATCATGGCACCGAGGAACATCGGGATGTTGGTGCCGACGATTACACCCATGGTCGCGATCGTCGCGACCACACCACCGCGCTCGCCGTAGACCATGCGACCACCAGTGTTGGCGATCAGAAGCGGCAGCAGGTAGACAATCATCGGGCCGACGAGGCCGACATACGAGAAGAAGTTCCCGCCGTCACCTTCGGCCAGCTGCACCATTGCGCCCTGCCAACCGATGAGAGCCTCATCGCCGCCGGAGCCGATGATGTCTGAGACGGGGTACCAGTGCCAGCCGAAGGGGCTGTCGGGGCCGAAGAAGCCCGACGGGATGAAGAGCATCGTAATGAAG
>NZ_DBHD01000006.1:0-11537 GCF_002296025.1 Microbacterium sp. UBA837 | reverse complement strand
ACCGTCCACGGCTGAGCATCGCGCACGACCCGTTCGAACCCGCGCAGGTAGATCTCGCGTAGTGGCCGAGGGTCGATGTCGGAGCTCGCTCGCATCCGATCGGTCTCTTGATTGTTCGCGGCGAAGTGCTTGAGCGAGGTACCGACGCCCTGCGACTGGACGCCCGTGACGAATGCGGCGCCGAGCACGCCAGAGATCAAGGGGTCTTCGGAGAAGTACTCGAAGTTGCGACCGCACAGCGGCGAGCGCTTGATGTTGATGCCGGGTCCGAGGAGCACGGCGACACCCTCGATCGACGTCTCGGCGCCGAGGGCCCGGCCGACCCGATCGAGCAACTCGACGTCCCACGACGACCCAAGCCCGACGGCCGGCGGGAAACAGGTCGCCGGCACACTCGATCCGACGCCCAGGTGGTCACCGGCACCCGCCTGCTTACGAAGGCCGTGCGGTCCGTCGGTCATCATGATCGACGGGATGCCTACCCGCTCGACCGGCTTGGTGTGCCAGAAGTTCAGCCCGCTGGTCAGCGACGCCTTCTCTTCCAGGGTCAGATCAGCGACAGTGGCTGTGACGTCATTGTCAGTCATGGATTTCCTTCCAACAGCAGACTCGACGAAAACCTCATGACACTAGGTTTTGAAAAACAAGCATCATTGGGCACACTCGTCTCATGGCACAACGAGGGTCGTACGCGAAGGGCGTAGCCAAGCGCGAAGAGATCCTCGAACGTACACTCGATGTGATCGCGACCGAGGGCTACGACGGCGCGAGCGTCAAGCGCATCGCGGAGGCCGTTGGGCTCAGCCAGGCGGGCTTGCTGCACTACTTCGACAGCAAAGAGGAGCTGTTCACCGAGGTCCTGCGCAAGCGTGACGAACACGACGGTGAACAGTTCGGTCTGCCCGATGACAGGTCGAAGGACGCCGATCCGGTCGACCCCGCCGTGATCCGCGACAGCGTGATTCGCGTCATCCGCCACAACAGCGAAGTTCCAGGTCTCGTCGAGCTTTTCTCGCGCTTGGCCGTCGAGGCCGCGAACCCCGAGCATCCCGCCCACGACTACTTTCTCGAGCGGGGCGAAACAGTGCGGGGAGCCTTCGAGCTGACTGCAGCGTCCGACAGCCTGCCACCCGATGTCTATGCCCGGATTCTGCAGGCAGTCGCTGACGGCCTGCAGCTCCAGTGGCTCGTCGACCCCACCGTTGACATGGCGGGTATCATCGACCAGCTCCTCGCCGCCCTAGAGCAGAAGCCCGCCGCGACACCGTGACCAATCCCACACCGCTACCAAGCCGAGAGGCACCCGTCGTCGAAACCACCTCCGGCGCAGTGCGGGGCCTGTGGCGCACCAGCGGTGAGGCTCGGTCTGCCGCCTTCCTCGGCATCCCGTTCGCCCGGCCACCGGTCGGTGAACTACGGTTCGCGGCGCCGGTTCCCATCGAGCCGTGGACCGGCGTTCGGGATGCTACGAGCTTCGGCGCGACACCACAACGCGGCCCCGTCGCCGAGGTCACCCTCATCCCCGAGCCGTCGGTTCCCGGAGACTCGACCCTGAACGTCAACGTGTTCACGCCCCGACCCGGCGACCCGTCAGCACGGATGCCGGTACTGGTCTACATCCACGGCGGCGGCTACGTTTCGGGATCGCCGGCAAGCCCCTGGTACGACGGCGAGTCGTTCGCGCGCCGCGGAGTCGTCACTGTCGTCGTGTCCTACCGGCTCGGTTTCGACGGGTTCGGCCTCATCGAGGGAGCCCCGAGCAATCGCGGCGTGCGCGACTGGCTGGCGGCGCTCGAATGGGTCCAGCGCGAGATCACGGCGTTCGGCGGAGACCCGGATGCTGTCACGATCGCCGGGCAATCCGCTGGCGGTGGCGCCGTGCTGACGCTGCTCGGGATGCCGGCTGCCCAGCACCTCTTCGAGCGGGTCTGGGCGCTCTCCCCGGCGCTCGGCGATGTCTCGCTCGCGCGCGCCGAGAACGTTGCGGCGCAGCTCGCTGAACTCGCCGGGGTCCCTGCCACGCGCGACGGATTCGCATCCGTCGATTCGGATGCGCTGATCGGGCTGCAGCAGACGGTCAGCGAGCGTGGCGGAGCCCGACTGTCGGGAATTCGCTCGCTGCTCGACGACGGTCTGCCGTGGGGTCCCCTCGTCGACGGTGATCTGCTGACGACCACGACGCCGGAATCGATCGCATCGGGGGTTGGCGCGAACAAGCCGCTCGTGGTGGGATCAACCGACGACGAATTCACGATGATCACTGACGACGCCCGCGGTAAGCTCCGCTTCGTTCCGGCCACAGTCGCGCTTGGTGCGCTCGGTGTGAGTCGGCCGATGCGGCGCGGCTATCTTTCCGACAATGCGGAGCAGCACCGGCTCGGTACGGCAGCCCTGCTCGGCCGCTACGTTTCCGACAAGGTGTTCCGCAGCGGCGTCGTACGGATTGCGGCGGCCCGTGGCGAAGCGCCGACCTGGGTGTACCGCTTCTCGTGGGCCTCGACGCGCATCGGCTGGGCGTGCCACTGCGTCGACGTGCCGTTTTGGTTCGACGTGCTCGACCGGGAGCGGGTTGACGCACTCACCGGCGACGACCCGCCTCAACTCCTGGCGGATGCGGTGCACGGTGCTGCGTCAGCCTTCGTGCGGGTTGGCGATCCGGGGTGGGAGAGATGGTCGGCCGAGCCCGGTCGCACGCGGATCTTCGACGTCACTGGCCCCGGAACCATCGCGGACGGCTACGCCAGCGTCCGAGCCCTGCTCTGACCCGCGCCGGCCGGCTCACGCAAGCGCCGGCACGACCTCCGCCTCGAACAGTTCGATGCCGCTGGTGTCGTATGCCGCTTCGGGAAAGTAGTGGATCGCGTACCCGAGTCCGTGGCTCGCGCGCTTCTGCAGCCGCTCGGCCACCTGCTCGGGAGTGCCGAAACCGAGCGACCCGCGGTACTCGGCCTCGATGCCGGCAAGTCGCTCGTCACCGACGAACGGCGCGAGGCGCCCCAGGACCGCACGCAGGCGTTCCTCTGCCTCTGCCTCGGTCGCACCCACGATCGTGTTGACGTTCGACGACGCGGTGATCTCGCCCGGGTCGCGACCGAGCGTCGCGCAGTGCTCGCGCACGACCGACAGCTTGTGATCGAACTCCTCGACGCTGCCGGCGAAGTTCGTGTACGACGCGTACTTCGCTGCGATCTTCAGCGTGACCTTCTCGCCGCCACCAGCGATCCAGAAGGGAATCCCCGGGCGCTGCAGCGGCTGTGTTGCTTGCAGCGGCTGGGGCTGCACAATCGCGCCGTCGACCTGGTAGTACTTCCCGTCAAGAGATGCCGAGCCCGTCGTCCAGGCCTGGTGCATGATCTCCACTCCCTCGCGCAGCATCGCGAGGCGATCGCGTACCTCCGGGAAGCCGTACCCGTAGGCCCGCCACTCATGCTCGTACCATCCGCCACCGATACCCATTTCGGCGCGGCCACCCGAGATGATGTCGACCGTTGCGGCGACCTTCGCAAGGTAGGCCGGGTTTCGATAGCCCATGCAGGTGCACATCTGGCCGAGACGGATGCGGCTGGTCGACGCTGCGAACGCTGACATCAGCGTCCACGCCTCGTGTGTCGCCTCCTGGGTCGCGACGGGCACCGTGTGGAAGTGGTCGTAGACCCAGAGGGATTCCCAGGGCCCTGCATCGGCGCGCTGAGCCAGTCCGTTCACCGCTTCCCACTGCTGCGCGGGATCGATTCCCACGAGGTCGAGTCGCCAGCCTTGGGGGATGAAGATTCCGAATCGCATAGCGTCAGCCTAGGCTCGCGTAGCCGAAGCACGGGTCAGTTTTCGACGATCATCGCGAGCGGCATCCTGGTCCGCATCACCGCTATCGCTTCGGGATTCGCGTCGATGAGCACGGCGTCGCGCCCCACCGCCTGGGCGACAGCACCTGTCGTTCCCGACCCGGCGAACGGGTCGAGGACAGCCTCGCCCGGGCGAGAGGATGCCTGCACGATTCGCCGCAGCACACCCTCGGGCTTTTGAGTGGGATATCCGGTCTTCTCGCGCCCCGCCGTCGGGACGATCGTGTGCCACCACACATCTGTCGGGAGCTTGCCGCGGGCCGCTTTCTCAGCGGTCACGAGCCCCGGCGCCATATACGGCTCGCGATCAACGGCCTCGGAATCGAACCAGTACAGCGCTGGATCTTTCACGTAGACGAGAATCGTGTCGTGCTTGGTGGGCCACCGTTTGCGGGTCTTCGCACCGTAGTCGTACGACCAGATGATCTCGTTGAGGAAGTGGTCGCGACCGAACACTGCATCCAGGAGCACCTTCGCGTAATGCGCCTCGCGGTAATCGAGGTGAAGGTACAGAGTGCCGGAGTCGGCAAGCAGTCGCCACGCCTCGAGCACTCGCGGTTCGAGAAAGCCCCAGTAGTCGTCGAACCGGTCGTCGTACACACGCAGGTCTCCCCGCAGCCGTTCGTAGTCGCGACCGTGGAATCCGCGCCGGGTCACAGCGCCCGGAAGCCGCTCATCCCGGGGCGTGCTGGCTGATTCGACTGCCCGCTCCCGGAGGCGCCCGGTGTTGAACGGGGGGTCGAGGTAGACCAGACCGAAGGACGCATCCCGCAGTCCGCGCATCACGGACAGATTGTCGCCGTGATGGATCGTGACGGTCACGGAACCCGATGCAGCCACGCGTCGGTGGCGAACTTCGACGCGACGAGAGCCTCTGCTTCGGCGTATTCCTCTTCGGTGATATGCCCGACCTCGGCGCCGTAGAGCGTGGTGAATGTGTCGGCGAAGGCCTGGATGATCGCCTCGCGAGGCAGTCCCGTCTGCCGCCGCAGCGGGTCGACGCGTTTGGCGGCCGAGGTCGTCCCCTTGTCGCTGAGCTTCTCCCGGCCGATGCGGAGCACGTCGGTGAGCACCTCACCGTCCATGTCGTAGCTGAGCGTCGCGTGATGCAGCACACCACCATTGGCCAACCGCTTCTGCGCGGCGCCGCCGATCTTGCCCTCCGGGCTCGCGATGTCATTGAGCGGCTGGTACGTCGCATCGATTCCCAGCGAGCGCAGCGCCTGCAGAACCCAGTCGTCGAGGAACGCGTAGGAGTCGGCGAAGGTCATGCCCGCCACCAGCGACGCGGGAACCGAGAGCGAGTACGTGATGATCGCATCGGCGCCCATGAGCATCGCGCCGCCGCCCGAGATTCGCCTGACGACGTCGTAGCCATGACGGCGGGCACCCTCCGGGTCCACCTCATTGCGGTACGACTGGAACGATCCGATGACGACCGCCGACTCATTCCATTCCCACAGGCGCAGGGTCGGCATCCGTCGCCCGTCGCCCACACGGGTCGTGAGTACTTCGTCGAGCGCGAGGTTCATGCGCGGCGAGACCGGGCGGTCGTGGACGATCTGCCATGAGAAGTCTTTCCAGCCGGATGCGGTCACGAGCGCCCGGCGCACCACGGTGCCCACGGCCTCGGGCGTGAACCCCAGAAGTTGTGCACCGTCAGGGAGCGCCGCACGTACGGCCGCAGCGATCGTGGGCACGTCGGCTTCGGAGGGAAGGCCCGACACCGCCGCGTTGATCGCGCCGAGGGCATCGTCGGGCTCGAGGAAGAAATCGCCAGCGAGTCGCACATTCGCCAAGCTCCCG
Organism: Microbacterium sp. UBA837; assembly: GCF_002296025.1. Classification (NCBI taxonomy): domain Bacteria; kingdom Bacillati; phylum Actinomycetota; class Actinomycetes; order Micrococcales; family Microbacteriaceae; genus Microbacterium; species Microbacterium sp. UBA837. The sequence goes on along the minus strand of NZ_DBHD01000006.1, from coordinate 5,889 downwards.
GCTTCGACATCCAGGTCGACGACGACGAGCTTTCCGCCCGGGACCTTGTACTCAGCGTGCATGGCACCAGCCTAGGAGGAGCTGCGCGCCGAGGCGCGGACCGTCAGTCGCGGACCGGGAAGCGGGCATCGAGCCACGCCAGGAGGTCAGCGCGGACCTCGGCCTGCTGGGCCTCGTTGAAGATCTCGTGCCGCGCTCCCGGGTAGACGAGCGTGGTGACATCGGTGAACCCCGAACGCGTGCGATAGGCATCCGCCAGCAAATGGTTGCTGCGCGGGCCGCCGACGGTGTCCTCGCGCCCCACCATGATGAGGGTCGGCACGTCGTGCTCGAGATGACGACCGGGTTTGCCGAGCAGTCGGAGCGTATCGACGGGCCCGAAGAGCTTGGCCAGCGGAGTCGAGGTCGTGAGCGGATCGGCGAGGAACGCTTCGGCAACTGCCGGATCGGTCGAGAGCCATTCCATGCCGTTGGCGTTCGGGCCCTGCCACGGCGCGTTCAGATCACCCGAGTTCAGCGATCCCGGCCAGCGCAACGCCGACCCGCTGAGGATCAGTCCATCGATCGCCGCCGAATGACGGTTCACGAGGATCTGCGCGATGAAGGATCCCCACGAGTGACCGAGCAGGATGAAGGGAAGATCCGGATGCTCCGCCCTAGCCATCTCGCTCAACTGCCAGACCGCGTCGATCGTCGCACGCAAGCCGCCGGGGCCGAGGCGACCGAGGCGCTCGCTGCTGCCGTGCTGGCGCATCCCGGTGCGGCCGTGACCGCGATGATCGTCGGCGTAGACGATGAACCCAGCATCCGTCAGCGCACCGATCACCGCGCCATAGCGGCCGGCGTGCTCGCCCACGCCGTGGAGGAGATGGATGACGCCGCGGGGAGTGGTCACGGGAGTGGCGAGGTCGTAGACGATCTCGACACCGTGCACGTCGGTGTACTCGGGCATGCCGGAAGCTTAGCGGGCCGGGCAGAGGCTGATGCGAGATGCCTCTTGCGGCGAGTATTTAGCTAGATAAGCTAGCGACGTGCGAAATCGTCGCTGGCTCGGCCTCGTGTTCATCAGCATCGCCGTTTCGCTGATCATCGTCGACTCGACGATCGTCAACGTGGCTATTCCGGCGATCGTCGACGATCTCGGGATCACCTCGACGCAGGTGCAGTGGGTGCAGGAGGCCTACACGCTGGTCTTCGCGTCGCTCCTACTCGTGTTCGGATCACTGGCAGACCGCTTCGGCCGCCGCCGCATCATGCTGCTCGGCGTCGTGATCTTCGTGCTCTCGTCCATCGCGGCAGCCTTCGCGCCCACCGGAGACCTGCTGATCCTTGCGCGGCTGATCCGGGGCATCGGCGGTGCGATGATCCTGCCGACCACCCTGTCGCTGATCAACGCGACTTTCCGTGGCCGCGAGCGCGGAATCGCGTTCGCTGTCTGGGGTTCGACAATTGGCGGCATGGCGGCGGTCGGGCCGCTGCTGGGCGGATGGCTCACTACCGCGTTCTCGTGGCGATGGGCGTTCGGGATCAACATCCCGCTCGGCATCCTCATCATCATCGGGGTGCTGCTGACGGTTGCCGAGTCGCGCGATGAGAACACCCGCTCGATCGACATCATGGGCGGCGCGCTCTCGTTCATCACGTTCGGCGCACTTGTCTTCGGCCTCATCGAGGGGCGGACCCTGGGGTGGTGGGCCACCGAGGGCGACTTCACGATCGGGTCCTGGACCTGGCCGTGGGCGCTCTCTCCCGTCCCCGTCGCGTTCCTCATCGCAATCCTCGGCGCCGTCGCCTTCATCGCGTGGGGCATCCACCGCGAGCGTACGGGTCGGGTCTCGCTGCTCTCGTTCAGCCTCTTCCGCATCGGTACCTTCCGAAACGGGAACATCGCGGCGATGCTCGTTTCGCTCGGCGAGTTCGGCATCATCCTTTCGCTCCCCCTCTGGCTGCAGTTCGTTCTCGGGTTCGACGCCCTGCAGACCGGGCTCATCTTGCTGGCCCTCGCTGGCGGGTCGTTCGTCGCCAGCGGCGCGGCAGCCGGCGCGAGCTCGCGTATCCCGGCGGTCTGGGTCGTGCGCGTGGGTCTTGCCGCCGAGATCATCGGCGTGGTGTGGGTCGGGCTGGTCATCGCTCCGGATGCCGCGTGGGGCTGGGTCATCCCCGCCCTGTTCATCTACGGATTCGGGGTCGGCCTTGCCACCGCGCAGCTGACCGGCGTCATTCTGGTGGACGTTCCCGTCGAGCGAAGCGGCCAGGGCTCAGGGACCCAGTCGACAGCTCGCCAGATCGGTTCGGCGCTGGGCATTGCCATCCTCGGCACCGTCCTATTCACGAGCACCGCCGGCATCCTCGCCTCGAACCTCGAAGACCAAGGAATGGCCAGCGACCAGGCCGATCAGATCGTGACGGCAGTCGTTCAAAGCGCCGGCGGTGCCATCGCGCAGCTCGAGCAGTCGCCGGCGACGTCGGCTGCCGCGGATGCCGCCAAGACCGCCTTTTCAGACGGCACCCGCTACGCGGCGTTCACCGCTGCCGGGTTCTTGGCCATCGGGCTGGTCGCCACACTCGCTCTCCCCTCCCGCCGTCCGGAAGAGGCGACCGAGAGCGACCACAGCGAGAACGCACCGAAGACCGCGACTGACTGATCCCCGGCCGCGCGGTGCTGCCCCGGGTCCACGGAAGTAGGACGCGCAATTTCCTTAGCATGACTAATGAGCTATGCTAAAGAAACCGTGACCGAACCCACATCATTTCCTGATTCGCATCCCCTCGCCGGCGACGCCTCGCAGTTGCGCATAGGCGTCTTCCGGTTTGCGAGGCGGATGCGCACGGAGCGCTCGGTCGACTCGATGAGCGATGGTCAGTTCGCGGTTCTCGCGGGCCTTTACCTGCACGGACCGCGCACGCTCGGCCAGCTCGCGGAGCGCGAGCGGGTCTCGCCGCCGTCGATGAACCGAACGGTCAACTGTCTGCAGGATGCCGGATATGTCGAGCGGTCAGCAGATGACAGCGACGGTCGCAAGGTCGTCATCACGATCACCGATGCCGGGCGAGCCGTTGTCGACGAGACGACTCGACGCCGCGATGCATGGGTCGAGACAGTGCTTGCTGACGTCAGCGAACAAGAGCGGATGACGCTGGCTGCGGCCGCGGAGATCCTGCAGCGGCTGGCAGCGCAGTGAGCACAATGTTCCGGTCCCTCGGGATCTTCAATTACCGTGTCTGGTTCATCGGCGCTCTCGTGTCGAACGTCGGCGCCTGGATGCAGTCGACAGCCCAGAACTGGGTGGTCCTCACCGAGCTGACTCCTGGTGATGCGGGTGCCGTCGGGGTCACGATGGCCCTCCAGTTCGGGCCGCCCCTCCTGCTCGTGGGCCTGACGGGGTGGGCAACCGACCGGTTCGAGCGACGCCACATCCTGCTCGCGACGCAGGGCGTTTCACTGCTGCTTGCCACGGCGATCGGCATCCTCATCCTCACCGGCGCCATGACGCTCCCCCTCATGTATGCGTTCGCCCTGGGGCTGGGCCTTGTCGCCGCCTTCGACAATCCGGCGCGCCAGGCCTTCGTCTCGGACTTGGTGACGAAGGAGAACACCAGCAACGCTGTGGCGCTGAACTCGGCATCCTTCAACGCGGCGCGGATGATCGGACCCGCAGTGGCGGGCCTGTTCATCGTTCTGGTCGGGACCGGATGGATGTTCATCGTGAACGCGTTCACCTTCCTCGCAACGATCGGCGCCCTGCTCGCGATGCGCCGGCACGAGCTCACCCCCCGCGCTGTCACCCACGGTAGTTCCCGCCTCTCCGACGGATTTCGCTATGTCGCCACCCGACCCGACCTGATCGTGGTCTTCATCGTCGTGTTCCTGCTGGGCGCGTTCGGCATGAACTTTCCGATCTACGCCTCCACGATGGCTCTCGAGTTCGGCGCTGGAGCCGACGGATTCGGCCTGCTGAATTCCGTGCTCGCGATCGGGTCGCTCACGGGCGCCCTGCTTGCCGCCAGGCGCGACCGCGCGCGGGTTCGGGTCGTGATCGCCGGGGTCCTCGGATTCGCGGTGGCGTCAGCGATCTCGTCTGTCATGCCGACGTACGCGCTGTATGCCGTAACGCTGGTGTTCACCGGATTCACCGTCGTCACGATCCTCTCGACGGCCAACGGATACGTCCAGGCAACGACTGACGCTCACCTGCGCGGGCGCGTCCTGGCGATCTACGTCGCCATTCTGCTCGGAGGCACCCCGGTGGGGGCACCGATCGTCGGCTGGGTTGCGGACGAGCTCGGGCCTCGCGCCGCCATCCAGCTAGGAACCCTCGCGTCCCTGATCGCCGCGGCCATAGCCATCACCTGGCTCGTCTGGTCGGGGCGAGTGCACCGGGGTGGCAGGCTCCGGCTTCGACTTGACGAGACGCGCCCCCTCTCGGTCATCACACAGCCGATAGCCAAGGCTTCCGCGTCGAACTGAGGTCAGGCCGGCTCCGCAAGCCGTGACGCGAGCACGGATCCAGCGGCCTCGAGGTAGCGCTCCGGACTGGCCAACGCGGCGGCCGGATCCCCCGCAATTTCGGCGAGCGAGAGTGCCGCAGCGAATGCGTGAGTGTCGGCAGCGCCGTCGACGCGGCCCGCGACAAGCGCCGCACGTGCTCCGGTGCGTTGCGCCAGCCGGGCGACGACCTCCGGCACCTTCCCGGCCGTTGTCGCCCGATCGTAGGCGCCTTCACCCGTGACCACGATCGTGTCGGGCGTAAGGAGCCTGGGCAGTCCGATGAGTTCGGCCACATAGCGGGCGCCGGACACGATCTTCGCACCCCAGACGTGCATAGCGAACCCGGCTCCACCGGCGGCTCCCGCGCCCGGCACGTCCGGCGGCGTCCCCATCTTCGCAGCCCACGCCGCGAGCGCCGCATCAGCCTCGGCGATCTCGTGGTCACGCAGACCCTTCTGAGGGCCAAAGACAGCGGCAGCGCCCCGAGGACCGCACAGCGGAGTGTCGACGTCGGCGAGCACCATCACGCCGCCCGAGGGCAGGGAGGCGAGCCCTGACAGGTCGACGCTCGCGACATCCCTGAGGCCGCGAAGGCCCGGCGCGATCGGCTCGCCATCCGCATCAAGGATGCGTGCACCCAGGGCGCGGAGGATCCCGGCCCCGCCGTCCGTGGAGGCACTCGAACCGAGACCGACCATGATGCGGGATACGCCGGCTCGCAGCGCATCGACGATCGCCTCGCCCACCCCCGTGGTGTCAGCATCCCAGGGACGCAGACGACCCTGTAGCGCTTCGATTCCCGAGGTCGACGCCAACTCGATGACTGCGGTAGTGCCGCCCCACGAACCCTCCGGAGGCACGAGCACCCACGCGCTGTCATGGCGCTCACCGTCAGCGCCTGTCGCCCGCATCGGCCGCAGCGTGGCGCCGGGGATCGCCGCCAAGAACGCGTCGAGCGTCCCTTCGCCGCCGTCAGCCATCGGACGAACAATCACCTCATCGTCGGGCCTTGCCCGGCCCCAGCCCCGCGCCAACGCGTCAGCTGCACGCCGCGCCGATACCGACCCCTTGAAGCTGTCGGGCGCGATCACAATGCGCCGTTTCACGGTCACGCCGCGAGTCTACGGATCTTCGCGAGCGCGGTAGCTGCGCGCCGCAACCCACACCAGCGGCACCTCCCGCCGATAGCCTCGAGGCGTGACCACAGCGCGCCACACCATCCATCAGACGAGCGTCATCGCCGCGCTTCTTGACGGCGTCTACGACGGCGAGACCACCGTCGGCAGCCTCCGCCGCCGCGGTGACTTCGGAATCGGCACCTTCGAAGGCCTCGACGGCGAACTCATCCTTCTCGACGACATCTGCTACCGCATCCGAGATGACGGCACGGCTACGGTGGC
>NZ_DBHD01000220.1:0-8155 GCF_002296025.1 Microbacterium sp. UBA837 | reverse complement strand
CCGAGGTCGGAGCCGCCGATGCCGATGTTGACGACGTGCGTGACCTTCTTGCCGGTCACACCGACCCACTCCCCCGACCGCACGCGGTTGGCGAAGGCATCCATCGCGTCGAGAACCGCGTGCACGTCGGTATCGACATCCTGACCATCGACGACGAGCGCGGGGGTCTCACCTGCCGGGCGGCGCAGCGCCGTGTGCAGCACCGCGCGGTCCTCAGAGGTGTTCAGGTGCACGCCGGCAAGCATCTGGGCGAACCGCTCGGCAACGCCGGTCTGCTCGGCCAGCCGCACGAGCGAGGCGAGGATCTCATCGGTGACGAGGTTCTTCGACAGGTCGACGTGCAGGTCGGCGAGAGGGTGGCTCAGGCGTTCGACGCGACCGGGGTCGGTGTCGAACCAGGCGCGCAGATCCGGGGCGAATCCGGATGCGGCATCGGTGAGGGCGGACCAGGCGGGCGTGGTTGTCGGATCGACGGGTGCGTTCACCGTTCACACGCTACCGAACAGAGCCGCCGGAGTCAGGAGCGCCAGCCGTGACAGATAGCTCCTCGCCACGCATCCGTCACCCGATCGCGTCCAGGAATCCGTTCGTGTACGACAGCGATGAGGTGCCACTGGCCACCGAGTTGCAGGTGATCGAGACCCACGGGGTCGGCGGCGAACAGGGCACGTCGCGATCGAGGGACCAGAAGTGGATGCCGGCAAGCCCTTGGGACTGTGCATACGCGGCGACGGTCTGCACATCGGCGAGTGTGAAGATCTCATCGCGCACGTCGTTCATGCCGATCATCGGCGTGAGCTCGATCTTGTCTGTCGGAACTCCAAACGAGTGCTGCAGGTTCGTCGCCGCCTGGATCGCCGAGGCGCCCATGTCACATATCCCGCCGCTGACCACACACACCCCCGGCCCCGCGGCGCCGTAGTCCATCACCATCAGGTTCACGGTGTAATTGCGAAGGTTCGAAGCCTGAATTGCCCGGACTGTTGTCGCGCCCGTCGCGTTCAATCCGCCGTAGCTGCCATCGCTTGCCGCGAGAGTCGCGAGCGTGAACGAGAACCGCAACTGCGGATAGCTGTCCTGAACGCCGGCCGCGGCCGCGACAAGATCGCGGATGTCGGACGCCGACTGCCCGGACTCGATGTCGAAGTCGACACCGATGAGATGATCGGATGCGTACCGCTCGATGAACGAGGTCATCCCAGCGGCCGATGAACAGTGGAACGCCCCCGCCGCTCCGCCCGTGGAGACGACGTAGTCGATGCCAGCCGCTGCCAGAGCGGGAATGTTCGCATCGGCGAAAGCCTGGGCAGCAACGCCGCCCCAGTTCTCGCTTCCGCAGGTTCCGGTCGCGAAAGCCAGCGTGACGGCATCCAGGTCGGTCGCGTCGCTGCCCAGCAGCCCGCTCGCACCGACGAGCGGCTGGGAGGAGCCACCCACAGCCGTTCCCATTGCCGAGGTGTTCCAGTTCATGCCGACCGTGACGTCCTTGTAGGGACTGAAAACGAAGTCGGGTGCGACGCCGGGCGTACCGGTCGGTGTCGGTGTGGGCGACGGAGTAGAGGTCGGTGTCGGGCTCGGCGGGGCGGTCGGTGTTGCGGTCGGCGTCGGCGAGGCGCTCGGGGTGCCGCACGGACCCTGCGCGGTCCAGGGCTGGCCAGTCCCGCTGACGCCGTTGTGGGTCGCCGGATCATCGCCGCGCGACCACCAGTTTGCTCGGTACAGGATGCCGCCTTGAGTGGCAGTATTGCCGGCGACGTAGGTCGATCCCGCGCTCCAGGCCGCAACGGCGCACGCACCCGTCGGCGTCGGCGAAGCTGTCGGTGCGGATGTCGGCGTGGGCGCGGGAGTGGCCGCACCGCACGCACCGATCGAGGTCCACGGCTGGCCGGTACCGGTCACGCCGTTGTTCGTGACGGGATCGTCGCCTCTGGTCCACCAGTTAGCCCTGTACTGGGTGCCGTCCTTGCTGGCCGTGTCTCCCCCGACGTACGTCTCTCCCGACGACCACGCCGGAGCACAGGAGGCGGCATCCGATCGCGCTGCAGGCACGATGGACAGCAGCATGCCAGCAAGGAGCCCCAGTAGGGCGAGAACGGCAAGGCCAGGACGGGCGAAGCGAACGATCATGGTGTCCTCTCGGGTGCAGACGCTGATTCGGGGTGGGCGTCGCGAGCCACACGCTAGCGATGACGCAGTGTCGTCACCTCGATGACACGGTGAGAAAGTCCTCATGTTTCGGGGCGGTGCCAGGATGGAGTCATGACCCGCATCGGAACCCGCGACCTCGACGTCTTCCCGCTCTGCCTCGGTGGCAATGTGTTCGGCTGGACCGCCGACCGAGACGAGAGCTTCGCGATTCTCGACGCGTTCACCGAGGGCGGCGGCGACTTCGTAGACACAGCCGATGGATACAGCGCGTGGGCTCCGGGTAACACCGGAGGCGACAGCGAGAGAATCATCGGAGCCTGGCTCGCTGCCCGTCCGTCCGCAGAGCTGACCATCGCAACCAAGGTCAGCCGTCACCCCGACTTCCCGGGCCTGAAGAACATCCGCGGCGCCGCCGAAGCGTCGCTGCAGCGTCTGGGCGTCGAGACCATCGACCTGTACTACGCACACTATGACGACCCCGAGGTTCCACTGGCCGAAGCAGTGTCAGCTTTCGGAAAACTCGTCGACGATGGCCTTGTCCGCACGATCGGCCTGTCGAACTTCACGCCTGATCGCATGCGCGAATGGATGCTGACCGCCGCCGATCTGGGCGTTGCTCAGCCTGTCGCGCTGCAGCCTCACTACAACCTCGTGCACCGCAACGAGGTCGAGGGCGAGATCGCCCCGATCGCTGAGGAGTTCGACCTCGGCATCCTGCCGTACTACGCCCTCGCCAGCGGGTTCTTGACCGGCAAGTACCGGTCACCGGATGCCGACGGTGGCGCATCGCCGCGGGCCAAGGGTGCAGCGAAATATGCGACCGCGCAGGGACTTCAGGTGCTGCAGGTCGTGGAGCGGATCGCCGCGTCCCACGCGAGCACGATGGCCGCGGTGTCGCTGGCCTGGTTGCGCGAGCAGCCGCACGTTGTCGCTCCGATCGCCAGCGCGTCGCGCGTCGAGCACGTCGCGGATCTGCTGGCGAGCGCGACGCTGGAGCTCACCCACGATGAGCTCGAAGAGCTGAGCGTCGTCTCGGAGTGGACGCCGAGCGACATCTGAGGCGCTCCGGCGCCGCTCTTCTGCTGACCCTGCGTCAAGCGCGAGGGGTCGCAACACGCCGTATCACGCTGTGCGTGTGCGGCGTGTCGGACCCCTCGTGTCAGACCTGATCCCTGAGCAGGCGCCCCGGCGCTTACTGCGCGGCAGGACGCTGGCCGGCGCCGCGACCACGCGAGCCGCGGCGACGTCGGGCGGGCGCACCGTCGGCCCGCTGCGGGTTGCGCTCCGCCGCGGACCCCTGGTCGGCAGCGTGACGCGGATTGTGGGCGTGGGTGGGCTTGGCCGTGTGTCCGGGCTTCGCGGAGCGTCCCGGCTGAGCGCCACGACCCGAGCCGCTGCGCTGTCCGCCGCCGGAGCGCTGTCCACCGCCGCCAGAGCGCTGGACAGCGCCGCCCGACCCACCAGAGCGGGCACGAGGCGTCGACGCGGCGGGGGCGGTCACAGGCAGCATCCGGTGAGCGGCGCGCGGTCCGACCAGTTCGTCGACGGCTGCCGACGATGCCTTCACCGACTCGGCGTCGACCTGGATACCCGCCTTCTTGAGCAGCTGGGCGATCTCGCGGCGCTGAGCCTCGAGGCCGACCGTGACGACGGTCCCCTCGGCACCCGCGCGTGCCGTGCGACCCGACCGGTGCAGGTACGCCTTGTGCTCGACGGGAGGATCCACGTGGACGACGAGCTCGACCTGGTCGACGTGCACGCCGCGGGCTGCGACGTCCGTCGCTACCAGCACCCGGACGCCGTCGTTCTCGGGAGACGCGGAGAACGCGGCGAGGTTCCGGTCCCGCGCGTTCTGCGAGAGGTTTCCGTGCAGGTCGACGGCGGGGATGCCTGCCGCGGTGAGCTGTTTGGCCAGCTTCTTGGCCTGGTGCTTGGTGCGCGTGAACAGGATGCGACGTCCCTGACCCGAGGCGAGCTCGCGGATGAGCGCGGTCTTCTCTTCAGTTCCGGGGATCAAGAACACGCGGTGGGTCATCTCCCCCGCGGGGACGCTCGACTCGTCGACCTCGTGGCTCACCGGCGAGGACAAGAACCGGCGAGCGAGCACATCGATGCCGCCGTCGAGAGTCGCGCTGAACAGGAGGCGCTGACCGTCGGCCGGCGTCGCGGCGAGGATCCGCGTGACGCCCGGGAGGAAGCCGAGGTCGGCCATGTGGTCTGCCTCGTCGAGCACGCTGACTTCGACGCGGTCAAGGCGCACGATCTGCTGCTTCATCAGGTCTTCGAGGCGCCCGGGGCACGCTACGACGATGTCGACGCCCGCGCGCAGCGCCTGCTCCTGCGGGCGCTGGCTGACGCCGCCGAAGATCGTCGTGACCCGCAGGCCCACGGCGTTTGCCAGCGGCTCGATGGTCGCGGCGATCTGTGTTGCGAGCTCCCGCGTGGGGGCCAGCACCAGACCCCGCGGACGCCCGGAGGTTAGCGGGGTCGCGGACGCCGCGATGCGCGCCACCAGCGGCAGCGCGAACGCGATCGTCTTACCGCTGCCGGTGCGGCCGCGGCCGAGCACGTCCCGCCCGGCGAGAGAGTCGGGAAGCGTGTCCCGCTGGATGGGGAAGGCCTCGGTCTTGCCCGAGGAGCTGAGAATGTCGGCGAGCACTGCGGGCACGCCGAGGTCGAGGAAAGTCGTCATGGAGGTGCTTTCGTGATTGTCCGCGCACAGCTGCACGACCCGCACGAAGCAGGGAAGGGCTGTGGTGAGCGGAGGAGTGGCGACGGCGCGGGTTCGCGCATCGTTTCGCCGTTCGAGAAGAGAGCCGGACCGTCAGGCCGGGATGCGTATCGACGACGCCGGCAGAGATCGAGAACGACATCCGCCGTGAACGACCCTACCAGTGATACCTGGGCGCTGCGGTCGGGCCGCGCCCCCGCACCCCGGGGCCGGAAGGCTCAGACCCTCCGGTACTCCGAGACCATGGGGCAGTCGAACGGGCCGCGGGCTGCCAGTCCCACACGGTTGAGGTAGTCGATGACGATCGCGTACGAACGCCAGAGCGAGGTCTCGGTATAGGGCACGTCGTGGGTCTCGCAATAGTCGCGCACGACCTCGCGAGCTTGTGCCAGGTGCAGGCGCGACATGCTCGGGAACAGGTGGTGTTCGACCTGGTAGTTCAGGCCACCCATGAGCCAGGTAGCCCACCATCCGCCGGCGACATTGCGTGAGGTTCGCACCTGCTTCGAGAAGAAGTCGAGCTTCGCGTCGGGCGCGATGATCGGCATCCCCTTGTGGTTCGGTGCGAACGAGGCACCCATGTACACACCGAACACGGCGACCATCACACCGAAGAAGGCGAAGGCCATGCCCAGCGGCAGGAGCAGGAAGATCGGCACCAGCACGACGCCAAAACGCAAGCTCAGGATGCCGAGCTCGGTCCACCGGCCCTTGACCGGCCCCCGTGAGAGCAGGTGACGGAAGCTCAGCGCGTAGAGATTCAGCCCCTCCAGCGTCAGGAGCGGAAAGAACAGCCACCCCTGCTTGCGCGTGACCACGCGCACGAGACCGCGGGATGCTGCGGCGTCAGTCTCGAGGAAGGAGATCGTGTCGACCTCGATGTCGGGGTCCTTGCCGACACGGTTCGGGTTGGCGTGGTGGCGCGAGTGCTTGGAGTCCCACCACGAGTAGCTCATGCCGACGATGCCGCCGAGCACTCGAGCGAGCCGGTCGTTGGCGGGCCCGCTGGAGAGGATCTGGCGGTGCGCTGCCTCGTGGGCGAGGAACGCGACCTGAGTGAACAGGATGCCGAACGCGGCAGCCATCAGAAGCTGAAGCCAGCTGTCGCCCAGAACGATGAATCCGGTGATCGCGCCGCCGAAGCCCGCGGCGATCGCGGCGCCAACTGCCGCATAGAACCACGGCGTGCGCCGGAGCAAGCCGAGTTCACGGACCACCTGCGACACCTGCGTGTAGGCACGGGCCACCGGCGGGAACTCAGCGGTCCCAGAGTAGGTCTGGCGAACCGGCCCGAGTCGGGCCGACTCGTCCACGGGGGGACGGGAAGATACAGAGGATGACGGCACAACGGCACCTGACTTCGCTCGTGCGCCGCACATCGTGCGCGCCGCGGGATGGATGCCAAGGGCAGTTGCCGTTCGCTGTACCCACACTACGGAGAGCGATATGTCGGCATCCGAATACTCGCTTGTTCACACGACATCGTCAGCCTCGAGGCGCTCGGGACAGCATGGGTGGCCGTTCACCACGCACGGGCGCCGGAGAAATGCCCGGCGTAGGACGATCCCGCGCAGATTCTCCCTACCTCCGAGAGAGTTCCTACGTCCGGGAGGTGTCCTCAGACGGATGCTTCGGCGAGACGGATGCTCCGCGGAAACGGATGCTCCGCGGAGACGGATGCTCCGCGGAAACGACGAACGCGCCGACTCCGACATCGGAGCGGCGCGTTCGAGGGGATTGTGTCAGAGTGCGCGGATGTTCGCAGCCTGCAGACCCTTGGGGCCCTGCTCGGTGTCGAACTCGACCTTCTGCGCTTCCTCCAGGCTGCGGTAGCCGCTGCCGGCGATCGCGCTGAAGTGCGCGAACACGTCGGCGGAACCGTCATCGGGAGCGATGAAACCGAATCCCTTCTCGGAGTTGAACCATTTGACGGTGCCGGTGGCCATATCGTCTTTTCCTTCGTAAACCTCCGGATCGCAGTGCGCGACCCGCACGTCGGTGGCCGACGCGGGACTCACACTACGGCACCGGACGCCGACGGCATAAGGATGTTGTGATCTCGTGACGAAGTGTTCCGCGATCAGTTACGGTCGGCCACCGCCCCAGCCGGCCGCATGACGCCGGCGTGGCGGGAGCACAGGGCGGATGCGGCATCCGTGCATTCCTCGCAGTGCGCGACGCGCACCCGGCAGTCCCCCTCGGCACAATTGACCATGCGCGAGGTCGCCGCACCGCACGTGACGCATGCCCCGATCGTCGCGGCGTCGGTCCCGAAAGTGATCGACTCACGCCCGTCGAAGACGTAGAGCGCACCCTCCCACAGCCCGGTGTTGCCGAAGCTCTCGCCGTACCGGACAATTCCGCCATCCATCTGGTACACCTCCGAGAACCCGCGCGAGACCATGAGGCTGGAGAGCACCTCACAGCGGATGCCGCCCGTGCAGTACGTGACGACGGGCTTGTTCTTGAGGTGGTCGTATCGGCCCGACTCCAGTTCCGCGACGAAATCGCGCGTCGTGGCGACATCCGGCACGACGGCGTTCTTGAAACGCCCGATCTCGGCTTCGAAGGCGTTGCGGCCGTCGAAGAAGACGACGTCATCGCCGCGCTCCTGGACGAGCTTGTGCACGGCACCAGGCGACAGGTGGGTGCCGCCGCCGACGACACCGGTCGGGTCCACACGCAGCTCGCCGGGGGCGCCGAAACTCACGATCTCATCGCGCACTTTCACCGACAGGCGCGGGAAGTCGACGATCCGCCCGTCGGAGTCGAGGCCGCTTCCCTCCGACCACTTGAAGTCGATGTCACCGAAGCCGGGGTACTCGCGCGTCTTGCGCCAGTAGGTCTTCATCGCGCCGAGCTCGCCGCCGACAGTGGCGTTGATCCCGTCCTTCGAGATCAGGATGCGGCCGCGCAGCCCGAGAAGCTCGCACAGGTCACGCTGCCACAGCCGGACCGCGTTCGGGTCGGTGATCGGCGTGAACCGGTAGTAGAGCAGGATCTTCGACAGTGCCACCGCACAAGGTTAGCTCGGCGACCCGGCCCACCCGGGCACACTGGAGGCATGAGCGCAGACCCCGAACCGAACCGCCCCTCCCCCGCACTGCCGGCTCCGCGCACGGTCGCGATCGCCCTTGTCGTCGACATCGCGTTCGTCGTCATCTTCGCCGCGATCGGGCGGGCGAGTCACGGCGAAGAGGTCGTCGGTCCCGACGGACTCGGCCTGGCACAGACGACCTGGCCCTTCCTTGTCGCTCTTCTGGTCGGATGGCTCAC